>DUVI01000005.1 GCA_012841065.1 Bacillota bacterium | reverse complement strand
GACAAGGGAGGATACAGGCCGAGCAATAACTTAAACAGGGTTGTCTTGCCGCTGCCCGATGGGCCTACAACTGCTACGGTCTTACCTCTGGGTACGGCAAAAGAGACGTTCTCCAGGGCATTCCCTACGCTTCCCGGGTACCTGAAGGTTAAGCCTGTCACCAGTATGGCAGGTTGCCCCGTCTCTGCACTGGCTAAAGGTTTGGTCTCTCTAGTGATTTCAGTAGTCGTTGCTGTATGGGAAGGAGCGGTCCGTGTGTAGACGACGGGTTCACCAGGGGCGTCGAGTATCTCCAGAACTCTTTCGCCTGCAGCCAGGTTTGTCTGAAGTCCCGCAATTGTAGCACCCAGTGTGGAAAACAAGCTCCTTACCGGGTTCATGAGCTGTACTATGGCTATAAGCACAGGTATCAGGGTGGGCTTGAGGATGGCCTGGTGGGCGGCGTACACAACGAAGAGAATCCTGGCAACCCCTGCGATCCCGTCTGCGGCTGAACGCCCGGCTTCCAGGTATGTCTGGCGCATGCCTGCCTTGTGTACTTGTGTGGCCTGGCCAACTACACGCATGTGCATGATATCAGACAGATTGAAAGTCCTGATAACTTCAGCTCCTTGGATGAGGTCTGAAAACCCGGACACAAGTTTCCCCTTGTTTTCTTGAAGTGTCCTCCCGGCTTCCCTGAGCCGGGGAGCAAAGATTAAACTGGCGATAACCGGCAGGGCACATATTGCAATAGACATAAAGCCGAGTTCCGGATCAAGGATCACAGCGTAAACGGCAGCCCCTGTTCCTGAAAAAACCGTGTTGGCCAGGACCTGAAACGATTCGCTGAAAACCGTACCTGCAAGTGTGGTGTCGCTGGTTGCCCTGGAGAGGATATCACCTGAGTGCCGTTGTTCCATGGCTGCTACAGGCATGTTCAAGACTGTGTGAAAGAAGGCATCTCTCAAGTCACCCAGGGCCATGGTGGTTGCGTTGATGAGTTTTCTTCCTGTCCAGAACACAAGCGCGCCTGCGGCAAGAATAGTTGTGGCCATAAGGCCTACCGACCCCAGGATAGCACGGGTACTCACAGCCATCGCACCACGTGTGAAGTCCATGAGCATTCGTGCAAACAGTACGTGAATTCCCAAGCTGACCAGGGCCATGCCTGCGATGCCTGTAAGATAGCCGGCGGTATAAGGTTTCATGAATTGGAACAGGCGCTGCAAGACCTTAGCTTGTCTCTCTGCCCGGGCGTTTGCGCGAGATTTCCCAGCATCGGGTTGGAGTGCTGGCTGCTGTGCCGGCTCTGTCCTAGCGGTCCTAGTGGTGTTGTCCGGAGTTGAAGCCACCTGCTACACCTCCTCCGAGAGGTTATTGCCCTGCTCTAGCCCGGCTTCTTCCGCAGAGTGATGAGAATCTCCAGAGCCAGCCGGCGAAGCAGAGTGATCCTGCCCGCTTTGCTGCGTAGAATAAAGGGTGGCGTAGCATCCCTTAGCTTCCATGAGAGATGCATGGGTTCCGCTTTCAACCAAGGTGCCGCCTTCAAGTACATAGATCCTGTCCATGTTCACGATGGTTGAAAGCCTGTGGGCGACTGCCATGACCGTCCTACCTTCAAACATCTCCATCAGGCCGTCCAACACTTGGCGTTCTACATCGTAGTCCATTGCTGACGTTGCTTCATCAAGCAACAGTATTTCCGGTTCCCGCAGGATGGCACGTGCCAGCGACAGGCGCTGGCGTTCCCCGCCTGAAAACCTGCCTGCCATTTCGCCTGCCTGGGTCTCATAGGCATCAGGTAGTTCACTGATGAAACCGCTAATACATGCGATATTGGCCGCCCGGTTCACTTCTTCCAAAGGGACATCAGGCACGCCCATGGTAAGGTTTTCCCTGATAGAATAGGGAAACAAGTATGTATCCTGGCTTACTTTGGCGAAGTGAGAGCGCAGGTGTTTGAGGGACCACTTGCTCACGTCATGTCCTCCAACGAGAACTGTCCCCTGGTCCGGTTCGTACTCGCCAAGCAACAGTCTGAAGATAGTGGACTTTCCCGAACCGCTTGATCCTGCAAAGGCCACCTTTTCCCCTTGT
>DUVI01000045.1 GCA_012841065.1 Bacillota bacterium | reverse complement strand
TAGCTTCGTGCTCCGGCATCTGACCGGCTGAGTTGTGTTGTCCGGTTGTTCAGATCAGCAAGACGCTTTGTCTTACGTCATCACCAGGCTAGTTACTTTGTCGGATCCCCACCGTTACCTTCTGCCAAGGCGCTTGCTAGGGCGTATACAGGCTCATTACCTCGTCGGATCCCCACCAGTAATGAACGTATACATGTCATCGGCCACCGCCTGGATGTTGTCTTCACCCAAGTACGTCATGTGTCCGGCCGGATAGCCTTTGACGAAAACCCTGTCTTTTGGCAGCCCTGAATGATTCAGGGTGTAGTACAGGATGCCGATCTGGGTGCAAATGTCATACCAGCCGTTTATGAAGAACACGCGCATGGTAGGCGTGCGACGCATGGCTGCACTCAAGCTCCGGGAGGTATTCATTCCCTTGATGCCATATTTCCACTTGCGCCACAGCGAGTGAGAGTTCACGAAATTCCGGTTCGTCTTGATGCCCAGCATAGCGAACACGTCGCCGCAGAGCACTGATTGGAAGAAGGGGTTGTACTTCCCTTCAGCCGCGTCATCGTAAATACCCCATTTATCCTCATCCAGCAAGGGGGTGTACAGCGGGCGGGTAATCCGTCCATCCAAACGGGCCACCGAGCGCCCCTTATGGCGTATCACTTCTCGCCGGAATTCTGTATCCTCCACAAACAGCGCCCGCTTTTCGAGGTATTCCCGGGAAACCCCGGTGTAGTACATGACCCGTTCAATTATGCGCTCCCGGGTCTCCTTGTCCAAGGACTCTCCCTGGTATAAAGCCAGAAGATATTCAGTATCGGCAAACTGTCTCGCTTCAGCCACAAACTCCTCCACCATCTGGTCAGACGGGCGGTTGTGGTACCAGTTGATTGCAGCCAAAGTCGGGAAAGCCAGGACAGACGAGTAGACCGGGGACTGGTCGGAGAAGAACTTGCCCACGGTAACCGTATTCCCTATAAGTATCAGTCCGTCAAAGGTAACGCTGTAGGCACGTTCTGAACCTGAAAGCGAACCCATTCCCACAACTGTGGCAGCCCTGGTGCAGCCGTAGCTCTCTCCCACCAGATATTTCGGGCTCTTCCACCGGTTATACCGGTTCAACCAAGCTTGTACAAAAGTGAGGAACGCTTCTGCGTCGGGCTCAATCCCGTAAAACAGACTCTTCTTGGATTCATCCAGCAAACGGCCGAAACCTGTGCCCACAGGGTCCACCATGACGATGTCTGCGATATCCAACAGGCACTGGGGATTGTCGCAAGATTCATAGGGAGGAAGCGGCAAACCGTCATCATCCACGTCACCGTACTTGACCCGCTTGGGTCCGAGCAAAGCTACGTGCAACATCATGGAAGACGTGCCGGGGCCACCGTTAAACGCAAATATTACGGGACGGGAATCCACATTTTCTACATCTGAACGGAAGTATGAGTACGAGAAGATCGAGGCGATTGGTTTGCCTTCATCATCATAAAAGACGTTGTCTTCGCTGACAGTGTGGAACGGTACTTCCACCCCTCGCAAGGTAATACTTCCTTTTCCGGTAAACCGGGAAGGCGTAAACACATCCGTTTTTAGTATCAATGCTGACCCTCCTTTAGGTTTACAGATGCCCTTTATCTTGATGGCTATCCTCATCCTACCAATTACATTCTAGCTTGGAAGCCCGGAATCCCTCTTGATCGCAGTGACAACTTTCGATCGTATATGAGTTGCTTTGCCGCACCTGTAGATGCACAGCCGGAGCTTCCTACGCATGTTGTTGCTCCTTCAAAATACGTGTTGACATTTGGGTCTAATATCATTAGACTAGGGTAGGTCTAATACTATTAAACCGAGGAGTGAATGATTCTTGAAGGATTACAAACTCGGCAAAATGGAAAGGCGATTTGCTGACCTCACCTGGGACAATGAACCCATCAACTCCGGCGAACTGGTAAAGCTTTGTGAGAAGGAGTTCGGCTGGAAGAAGTCAACAACCTATACCATGCTCAGGCGGCTATGCGACAAGGGACTCTTTCAAAACCTGGATGCGGTGGTTTCTTCGATCTTGACAAGGGAAGAATTCCTGACACTTCAAAGCGAACAGTTTGTAGATGAAACATTCGATGGTTCACTCCCGCTGTTCCTGGCAGCTTTCGCGCAGCGCAAGCACCTGACTGAAAAGGAAATAAGAGAGCTGCAGAAGCTCATCGACGAGCATCAGGCCAAAAACAGGGGGTAAAGCCATG
>DUVI01000044.1 GCA_012841065.1 Bacillota bacterium | reverse complement strand
CCTTCTCGGAATCATGGATACTTGTGACCTATATGACGGTTATACCTTGATCTTACGGCTGAATCAAGCCCGGCACCGCTCAAGCCTATTATTGTATGTGCAATTCATAGGAATATTGGACTATAATAGGCCATAATAGGTCTACCCAACTTTAGAAACTCCTTAACACTGGCTGCTTTAACACTTTAAGTCTGAAGATGTAAGTTTTACGTTTTGACCCATTTTTTTTACTAAATACCTTGACGCTTTCTGGCATCTTTGGTATCTATTATTTATGGTCATTGTCGAAAATTGGAGAGGAACCGGCTGGGAAGAGAGGTGAATGGACAAGATGATGAAGTCAACAGGAGTAGTTAGGAAGGTCGATGAACTAGGAAGGGTAGTTATACCCATCGAGCTTCGTCGCACTCTTGACATCGGCGAGAAAGATTCTTTGGAGATTTATGTCGACGGGGAGAGCATTATCCTAAAGAAGTACGAACCCGCTTGCGTCTTCTGCGGAAACGCAGCCGGCGTAGAGATATACAAAGGAAAGCGGGTTTGCGGGAATTGCCTCGGCGAGCTGGCGGCAATGCGCGCGAATAAGGGCTAAGGAATCTACATAGCCGGAATGCCACACTTGGATATATGTCTGGGAGGAGGCAGGACTACCCTGTCTCCTCCTGATTTTCGGGAGATTCAAGATATGCAACTACTACCCACTCGCCCTTGATCGCCATTCCATCCAGTTTCTCGCAGATATCGCTCACAGGGCCCACGATCACGCTTTCATAAGCTTTGGTCATCTCATGGCACAAGCCCACTTGAACAGAGGGGAAAACCTCCCTAAGATCATCCAGGGTTTTCACCAGCCTGTACGGGGACTCAAAAAACACCACGGGGACGCGGGGCTTTATCCATTCTCGGAGGAACTCCTGCCTCTTTCTGGATTTGCGCGGGGGAAAGCCTGCAAAAATAAACTGGGATGAGCAAAATCCCACAAGCGCCAGTGCTGCTGTGACCGCAGACGGGCCCGGAACTACGGCGATACTGAACCCATTTTCCCTGGCCTGTTGCACGAGATGAGCCCCTGGGTCGGAAATAAGGGGCATGCCGGCATCGGATACCAACGCTACGGACTTGCCCCGGGACATCTCTTGCAACACTGTTTCGGTACGTTGTTGTTCCACATGTTCGTAGAACGCCAGAAGAGGCTTCTTAATATCGTACCTGGCCAGAAGCTTCCGGGTCCGCCGGGTGTCTTCACAAACGATTAGGTCAACCTGATTCAGAACCTCGACGAGCCTGAAAGAAACGTCATCAAGGTTCCCTATAGGAGTCCCGCAAATATAAAGCACACCCTCTTGTCCGGGGTTGTTATCCACGCTTCTGACCACTTGAGTAAACTCCATCTCTTCCATTATTTCTTTTCATCAACTTCTTCTTCAGGAAACTCGGATTCGGTTCCATCCTCCAATAATACAGTCAGCAGCCCTTTGCATTTGTTATATCCCGTGACTTTGCCCTCACCCGCAGGCGTGACCACACATGCTCCTACTTCTATGGGCATCTCCCGGCCTCTTTCCGCGTTCAAGTTCTCGGCTTCGAATCTCAAGCAACACAAAAGACGGCCACATGTGCCCGAAATCTTCGAAGGGTTGAGGGGTAGGTTCTGCTCCTTGGCCATCCTGATGGATACAGGTTGGAACTCGGACAAGAAACTGGCGCAACACAGTTCCCTGCCGCAAGGGCCAAGACCTCCGTAAAACTTGGCCTCATCCCTCACCCCGATTTGCCTGAGTTCAACCCTGGTCCGCAATGCAGATGCAAGGTCCTTCACCAGTTCCCGGAAATCTACTCTTCCATCAGCGGTGAAATATATCGTAACCCGTGAGCCGTCAAAGGTGTATTCAGCGTCCACCAGCCGCATTTCCAGGCCATGATGGGCAATCTTTTCCGCAGCAATCTTCATGGCCTCACTTGCCTTTGCCTCATTCTCCCGTGCAATTGCCAGATCTTCTTCGCCGGCGAGATGCAGTACTTTTTTCAAGGGCAAGACCAGATCCTCTTCGGGAACATCTCTGGGTTCAATGTCCACAACACCCATCTCAATGCCCTTGACCGTTTCCACCAGCACCTTGTCGCCCCTTTTGAGGCTGAGTTCCCCTGGGTCGAAATAATAAACCTTGCCCTTGTCTTTGAATCTAATCCCTGCAACTATAGTCATAACCCTCTCCTCGCTTGGAGACGTCTATCTCATATATGATGTCAGATCTCCTCTGTAATAACCCTTTGCATGTCTATGAACAACGTACAAAACACCAGAAACGAATTGGTATTGGCATTCAGCCGCTGCCTTGCCCGCATGATCGCTTTGAGCACCCGGAAGTTTCGTTTCAAAGCACCTGCTCGACGCATGTCCGGCCTTCCACACTGCTCCGGATCATACTCTTCTGCAGCCTGGGACAGATTTTGGGCGAACTGGAGTTCGAGTGCGGCGAGAATCCTGTGCCTTGCCTGCGAATCTGCCTTGGAATACTCAAGTGCAAGTTCCACAGGAGAGCTCTTAATTATCTGACTGACCAGGGCTTCGCCGTCAGCCTTCCCTTCGCCCGCCTGTGAAAGCAGCCAGAGCGCCTTGTCCACGCTGCCGTCTGACAACTCCGCAATATCCCTGCTCCGGTCTTCAGCCACATTATGAACTTCTTGAAGGTACCCAGCAATTGCTTCAGCGGGCAACGCCCTCACGGGAATCACTTGACATCTGGAGATCACCGTGGCGGGAATCGCAGCTTCGTTTGATGTTGTAAGTATGAAATTAACATAGGCAGGTGGCTCTTCCAGGAGTTTGAGCAATGCGTTGGCAGCCTCAGCGGTCAAAGTTTCTGCATCGTTTATTATAAACACCTTACGCTTTGAAACAAACGGACGCGTAAGCACTTCTTTGAGCATCCCGTGGGAAGCGCTTATCCCTATGCTTGTCCCATCCCTGTTAATCATCAACAAGTCAGGATGGGAGTCATTGTCCACCCCGGAACACGACCGGCACACATTGCAGGCAAGCTCTGCATCATCCGTGTGGCCAAGACCGCCTTCATGAGAACCCTCATTGAGGCACAACAGCGCTTTTGCAAACTGCTTCGCCAAGGCCGTCTTTCCTGATCCTGCAGGGCCTTTCAATAGGTATGCGTGGGCAATCCTGCCCGACTTCAGTATAGCTTTGAGTATTCTTATAGTGACTTCTTGACCGCGCACAAGATAATTCACGGACTTATTTGACCACCCCAACGATACGCTTGCCTCTAAACCTTGACAAACCTCTCAATGGGCAGGATGAAGACGGTAGCTCCTCCCACCACAACACCCACAGGATATGGCACATATGACTCTGCAGGCCCCACCGGAGTTATAGGAGTCACCAGTTGTTCACGCGCCCTGCAGGTATTCTTTACTATTTCTAAGACGTTTTCGATTTCGTCATCATCTACTCCGATTAGAATCGTGGAGTTGCCTTCCCGGAGAAAGCCACCAGTAGAAGCAAGTTTCGTAGCGCTGTATCCTACCCGCACAAGGGCGTCCATCAGTTTCGGAACATCCTTATCCTGGATAACAGCAATCATTAATTTCACAGGCTTTCCCTCCCTTGTTTCCCGTTAGTCAGATCATACCCTTTCTTGGACAAAATGTTGACAACCTCTTGCCAAATCGTAGCCTCAACGGCATCCACATCTAAACCGCCATCTATACACGCCACACGGTGTGGGAACCGCTTCGCCAGTTCCCTGTAACCTTCCCTTACCTTCTGGTGGTATTCCTCGCTTCTGGATTCAATTTTGTCCTTCCGCTTTGAAACGAGCCGCTCACCAATGACACTTGGTTCGCAGACATCCAATACCAAAGTCAGATCCGTTTCCAAACCGCCTGTAGCTATTGTGTTAATAGTTTCTATGGTTGAAAGAGGCACCCCTCCTGCGTAACCCTGGTACACCCATGTTGAATCGACATATCTTTCAGTAATAACTATGCGCCCCTGTGCCAAAGCAGGCTTGACGATCTTGGATACAAACTCACACCTTGCCGCAGCGTAGAGTAATGTTTCCGATAAGATCGACCTGTCAGGGCTCTCCGGATCCAACAGCAGCTGCCTTATTCGCTCACCAAAAGCAGTGCCCCCCGGCTCTCTGGTTATCACGGGGCTAAGGCCGGCTGATTCCAGCCTCCGCGCTATCCTTGAAATCTGAGTGGACTTCCCTGAGCCGTCGCATCCCTCAAGGCTGATGAACACCCCGGGAAGCGCAGTACCTACTGATCTAGGCAAAACACCTTCAACTCCTTCTCACTGCCGGAGTACCCCCGGCCCACAACTTCAAGGCCGCAATTCATGGCTTGACGGAGGTATTCAACTATTTCTTCCGTCATCTTTTCGCCCGGAACAACCACAGGAGACCCCGGAGGATAGATTAGCACCGTATCGCAACTGATTTTGCCCACAGCTTGTTCAAGGGAGTATTCCCTGCTGCGGGAATAGAACGCCTGGGAGAGGGGTATCACAGCCTCCGCCCTGGGCGGTTCGTGTCCAAGCAGTCCCGCGCAAGCGCCGGCCCGTCCTGGCCTGCTTTCGTCACTTTGAGTGGTGGTGAAATAACCTTGCTCAACACACCTGTTGGATATGCCGCGGAATGCCCGGACCACCTTTTCAACGTCACCTGCAGTGTCAGCACCGGTAACCATCAGAACAACATAATCGGACCCAACCATTTCCGGGACGACCCTTGCCTTGTCCCAAAGCAATCGCTGTACCTCCGGCCCGGACACACCCAATCCCGATACGTCAACCAGAATCTTTGCAGGGTCCCACTTAGCGTTTTCAGGAGTTCTGACCCTGATCCCCCTGACGTTTGATAATTCCCGCTTCATCAGGTGTGCTGATTTTATCATTGATTCAACCCACGTTGCATCCTGTTTTAGGTTGTGTATTGCCCTTTCCAAGGACGCAAGCAGAATGTATGACGGTGAACTGGATTGAACAAGCCTCAGCGCCTCTTCCACGCTAGTACCAAGCTCCGGAAACCGCTTGAGGCACTTTGAAGTCACATGCAGCAAGCCTGTCTGAGTAAAAGCTTCAGTGGTCTTGTGAACGCCGTGAACCACCAGGCTTGCCCCGGTTTCAATGGCTGATGCAGGAAGTTTCTCCGAAAGACTAAACAGGGTTCCATGGGCCTCGTCAGCTATCACGGGAATACCACACCCATGAGCGTAATCACATATGCCGCCAATGTCACCGCATACCCCGGCATAAGTAGGGTTCACCGCGACAATGCCACATACCCGTCCCTGCCGCGCAAGGTCCGGGCAGTCCTTGGAAACACCTTCCATGAGTTGCGCTTGTATGTCAGCTACCTTTAGGGGCAAATAGCCACCAAAACTCCTGTCATATTCAGGATACACGAACAATGGATCCAGCCCCGACAGGATAAGGCCGGAAATTATGGAGCGGTGGGCGTTCCTGGGAACGATCACCATGCCCGGCCCCATGGTCATGCGAAGCGCTATCAACGATGCAAGTATGCCGCATGTGGCCCCGTTAATGAGACAATAGGTGGCCGCGGCACCGAAGGCTTCGGCCATGGCATTCTGCATATCCTTGATTGCCCCGCCCGGATAATGGAGGTTGTCCAACCCGGGGATTTCAGTGACATCCAGGGGCTTGACCGCGTCCAAGGCGTCCAACAGGGCCTTAGCCATGTGAGACACAGCGCCCGTTCCAGAGACTGAGGGCCCCACAGGGTCTATGGGCCCTTTGGGCTCAGATCCGCAAGGCTCACATCCTATACGCCCTTTGTGTCCGGGCATGTGCATCCTTACGGGATCATGCCTTATGTAGCAAGCGATGCTTTTGATGATACCACCAGGTGCTTTGTCCATAACCTGTGCCCGCTCCTTGTACCGCCTATGCCTATCTGCCCTACAAATCTTGATGTCCTAAACCTATCTTATAACAATCAACCAACCCGGTAAAAATCGGGCACACAGCCTCCGCTGCAAGTATTACCGATCCCGTGGACATATCATCCAATGTTATCCACAGGCGCTTGCACTTATCCCCAGAGTTGTCAACACAATTCATCATAAAGTCGGATGCCGTACCATAAGTGGCAATAGAATACATAGTCAGCGTTTGTTTTTGGCGATGCCCGTCGTCATTGATGCAATGCATGGCAATCAATACCAGGCGACGCTTTAGCCCGTGCGTTTGAAAGTTTGGACGTGAATGGTAGAATATACTAGTAGATGTCAGGTTTTCCGCTTTAGTCAGGCGTCTTTGAGCCACTCGGGTAACAAGTTGGTGAGGTGTTGTCATGGAATCCACATCAAACACAAAACCGAAACTCAGGCAGGTCATTGAAAAGGTGTTCTCAGGGCGGCGCAAGTGGTGGATGTTGTTGACCTTAGCCATAGTAGTCGTGATCTGGAGAGGCGTTTCACGAAGACAAGATATGCTGGCAACAACCCAGGGCCAGGTTTTCCGCCTGGCAAAGGTAACACGGGGATCCATTGATGTCACCGTCACGGGAACCGGCACTGTAAAACCCCACCGGCGCTGGGAATTGTCAACCAAGCACGGGGGAAAGGTTACCCAGGCGTTTGTCGAACCCGGACAGGATGTCACGCAAGGCCAGGTGCTTGCACAGCTGGAAACCGACGACATTCTCATGAGCATTGACGATGCAGCCTTGGAGTTCAAACAAATCCAGACTGCTCTTTCCGACTTACAAGACAAATTTGCCTCGCTTACGGTAAGAAGCGAAATAGAAGGCGCCGTAACCCGCTTGTCGGTAAGGCAAGGCCAGGCACTAAATGAGGGCGCCCACATATGCAGCATCACCGCTTCACATATGGAAGTTAAGGCCTACTTCAACAAGACTCAAACTCAAAACATCGCTCCGGGGCAAGACGCAAGGGTCTTCTTCTTGGACCTTCTGAGCACAATTCCGGGAAAAGTGACGCACGTAGCTCAAACGGGGCAAGCGAGAGAAGGCGGAGTAGTGCTGTATCCCGTAACAGTAGAGCTTGAGAACCAGGGAGCGCTGATTCCAGGAATGTCCGCGGTTGTGGAGATAGACACCGATCAAGGAACAATGAGGTCCTCCCAGAAGGACAACGAGATTTCAGATGTGGTGCATGAAGTAGTTGCCAAGGCTAGCGGTGAGGTAATCAACGTGTTGGTTGGTGAGGGTGACCGGGTCCGGGCAGGTGAGGTGCTCATCCAAATGGAAAACAGATCCCTCGAGTCCCAGATAGAAACCAACACGCTTAAGCTCAGGCAGGCTGAAAACAGGCTGGCTTCTCTGCAAGACACGCTGGAAGCACAGACTGTAACGGCGCCCGAAGACGGCACCGTGCTGGATGTGCGGGTGCAGGAAGGAGACACTGTAGCCGCCGGATCTGTGATAGCTGTTGTCGGCAACCTTGGAGTCATGGAGGTCACCCTCCCCATAGACGAGATTGACGCGGGCAAGGTTAAGCCCGGGCAACGCGCTGTTATCACAGCAGATGCTCTACCCGGAAAGCAATTCCCAGGGACTGTTTCGAGCATTAGCTTTGAAGGAAAACCTACAGGAGGCATCGCAACCTTCGATGCAAAAATCCTAGTGGAAACCCAAGGCGAACTGCTCTCAGGGATGTCGTGCGATGTGGTGATCCACACGGATTCAAGAAGCGACGTCCTGCTGCTTCCTGTAGAAGCGCTCCAATTCAAAGAGGGCGATTATGCAGTGTGGGTCGTGCCAGGCCTGCCGGAAGAACAGATGCAATCTGAGCGTTTGAGTCCGGCAGCCGCACGTAAGATACTTGCCGAAGCTCAGCTTGTTGGTGTAGAGGTAGGGCTGATAAGTTCCAACAGCGCTGAGATCACCGGCGGGCTGGAAGAAGGAGATACTGTGTTGGTATTCTCCGGGAGCTCCTGGCCGTTTGGCTCAAACCTGAGGATCGGGTTCCCATAAGCCGGGAACAACGTGTGGCAGAGGTAGCCACGGAAGGATGTAGAGGTAATGGACTCTCTCACTACTTTGAAAATAGGGTTGGGCGCCGTCATGGCTAATAGGCTCCGTTCGGCGCTTACGATTCTGGGAGTGACCATCGGCATAGCTGCTGTTATCGGAGTGGTGGCTATCGGCGAAGGCGCCCAGAATGAGGTGACCGGCGAGATCGAGTCTTTGGGCACATACCTTATCACCGTATCAATAAGGGGGCGGGGACCCGACCGGGTTCTGACCCAAAGCGAGTTGGACGACATTGTACAAGATATCCCGGGCATAGCAGCAGTGTCGCCTGTAGTTACCGCATCGGGGACAGCCAAACATGGCACCGACCGTTTCGAGTGCAGCATCGTCGGGGTTAACAACCAATATTCAACTGTCCGGGATATGCAGGTGGAGAGCGGCAGGTTTATCTCTGCCATCGATGTGAATGCCCGTCAGAAAGCGGCAATACTTGGCCAAAATGTGGCACTGGAGCTTTTCGGCTTATCCAACCCGGTAGGAGAGACAATCAAACTAAACGGACAGACCTTTTCGGTCATAGGCGTCATGGAGTCCCGCGGAGGCAGCATCACCGGTTCTGAGGATGATCAGGTGATAATTCCGGCAACAACTGCTGAAAGGCTTCTGGGAAGACGGGGATTCACCGCGTTTTATATCAAAGGACAGGATAAAGACTCGGTGGATGTCATTGCTTCTTCCCTGGAAAACCGACTCAACAGACGCTTCAGGGATGAAGACGCTTACAGGATCTTCAATCAGACCCAGGTGCTCGAAATTGTTCAAAGCGTCAGCCGCACCCTCACATTGATGCTCGGGGGCATAGCTTTTATTTCCCTTCTCGTAGGTGGCATAGGCATCATGAACATTATGCTGGTATCGGTTGTAGAACGCACCAGGGAAATAGGGCTCCGCAAAGCGGTGGGTGCAACCAACAGGGATATCCTCAGTCAGTTCCTGCTGGAATCAGTAGTGCTTAGCTTGATCGGAGCGGTGCTGGGAATCGGCGTCGGCACCTTGCTCGCCCGGAGCATCGCAATTTTCATCGGCATTTCGCCCGTGTTTCCCTGGAAGGGAGCTGCAATAGCTATCGCCCTGGCCACGGCAGTAGGCGTGAGTTTTGGAAGCCTCCCTGCAAAGCGTGCCGCTAATCTTGAGCCTATACAAGCGCTTAGGACTGAATAAGAGTCTTCCCCCGATTTGCCCATGTTCCGCTTTCTATGGGCTTGATACAAGTTTGCCCATGGCACGACTTGGCGACAGCCCGCATGTCCCGCCAAATAAAAAGCCCCACCAAGGAGCGGTCAGATAGGGATTACTCGTTAAAAATGCAGCTGATGAAATTGTTAAGTGGAATACCAGTTCAATTGTTGCAGCTATACGTAAATAATTGTATAAAAAAGAAACCAGTCACTACAAGCAATTACGCTTGAACATGACTGGTTCTTTTTTACCCCGCTTGAAGCTGTTCATTATGCTTGAGGAAGCGAGAGAACCTGGCGGATGTTTTCTCAAACAAAAAGCCCCACCTTTAGGTGAGGCTTTGAATTAAGATCCGGCAGTGACCTACTCTCCCAGGCTGTCCCCAGCCTAGTACCATCGGCGCTGGAGGGCTTAACTTCCGTGTTCGGGATGGGAACGGGT
>DUVI01000043.1 GCA_012841065.1 Bacillota bacterium | reverse complement strand
GTCAACGTTGTATTTTTCGATGAGCTGTGGCAAATCTTCTTCTGCATAGATGGGAATTCCGTTGGGGTAAAGCTCTCCTGCGAGCTTTGCCGGATATGTACGTCCTTCAATGTCAGGAATTTGGGTAGCGGTGAAGCATACTACTTCAGCATCTGGATTATCCCTGTACACCGTGTTGAAATTGTGAAAATCCCTTCCCGCTGCTCCCATGATGATGGTTTTCTTTCGTGCCAATTGAACCCCTCCTGTTTGGTTTTGGTTAGCCTGAATTGTTACATCCACACCGTGCCTATAATGTCTGCCGGCCTTAAACAGCCAGGGCAAGCACCCTGGCGAAGGTTTGCCTTTTCGAGTTCCAAAGCCCCTCTTTCAAGAAGCGGTTCCCCGCATTGGGGGCACAAGGTGTCAGCATACCCTTTCTTCCAGGCATTTCCGATGTACACATAATCCAGTTTGTCTCTGGCTGCCTCACGAAGTTTTTCCAGAGACTCAAGTGAAGTAGGCGGTTTGTCATATTTGTACGCGGGGAAGTAGCGCGAAAGATGAAGCGGTATGCCCGAGTTTATCCGGCTAAGCCATGTTGCTAATTCTTGAATGTCTTGTTCTGTGTCGTTCTCCCCTGGTACTACTAAGTAGGTAATCTCGATCCATGTTCCGGCACCGGCAGCTTGTTCAACAGTCCGGCGTACCGGATCAAGGCTCCCCCGGGCAATCCGGCGGTAGAATGCTTCATCCCAAGCTTTTACGTCGATGTTCATGGCGTCAATAAATGGCATTAGCTCATCCAAGGCCTGTTGTGCTATGTACCCGTTGGTCACAAGCACGTTCACTAACCCTTGGGCCTTGGCCAGTCCGGCACACTCCTTGACGAACTCATACCACACCGTAGGTTCATTGTAGGTGTAAGCCATACCTATGGTACCAGGATATCGCTCCTTCTGAGAGGTACAGATATCTACTACCTGCTTAGGAGTGAGTTCAGTACAGGAAGGCCTCATCTGGGAAATCCGCCAGTTCTGACAAAAGGCACATTGAAAATTACAGCCGTAAGTGCCCAGTGAAAGCACCAAAGCACCCGGATGAAAATGATACAGGGGTTTCTTCTCTATCGGGTCCAGGCAAATTGAAGCCACTTGCCCGTAACTCACGGCATATAGCCGCCCTCCCCTGTTCTCCCTCACCTGACATATGCCTCGTTTGCCAGGCAAGATTATGCAGGCATTCGGGCACAGTCCGCATTTCACCTTGCCGTGCTCAAGGGGCTTCCACCAAAGCGCCTCTTTCAAACCCAAGCCTCCTTGTACCCGTTCTTTACTTAAATCGCTCCACGGTAAACCTGTACACCTTCACTTGGGTATCATGGGGATCGATGCCCGCTTTGCGCTTTGCAATTGAGAGCTGTTCCCGGGCGCTGTTAACACCGGGCAAATCGGGCAACAACAAACCCTTCTTATTGCCTTTGACGCAGATGACCCCGTACTTGCTTGGTTCAAGTTCTGCTACGCTGTCTACAGGTTCGGGAGGGGACAAAATATCCACTGAATACTCCAACACATCTAGTTCATCAGCAGTTACAGGCGAGAACCTGGGGTCATCAGTTGCGGCGCTTACGGCGTTTTGTATTATTTCGTCGACGATGCTTCCGGTGGTAGATTCAGTGGTACCTATACAGCCTCTAAGATCGCCTTCTTTGCGTATTGATACAAACACTCCCGCCCTCTGGGTGAATCTTGCCGGGACATCGGCTTCTACCGCAAAAGGCTTCCCTGTTTTCACATAGTGCTCAACCGCCGTGCGGGCCAGTGATACAGGAAAGCTCTCCTGCCGGCGTTTCAGGGCCATGGCAGCCTGCTTCTGCCTTACGATGTCTGAAACCCGGGACTCGCCTTTGCCTACAGGCCTGAACAAGGCTATCCCGTACCCCACTCCCCATGGGCCCTCATACGACAAGACCTCAGGTTCTACCAAGGCCTCATCGAGCGAGCCAAGCATAATCGTAACCGGCCTCAAGCCGCACTCTCCTGCATCAGCTATTAATTCTCCGGGCATGCACAGGATATCTTCAACCGAAAACGACTTGAGTTTGCTCATCAGGAGCTCATCGAACACCTTGCCCCGCTCGTTGTAACCCGCAGGTGCGTCCGGTTTCAGCCTGTGGGAAAGATCGCCCGAAGCAAGCACTCCTATCTTGCGTCCTAGCTCAGATGCAGCTTCAGCAACTGTTTTGCCAAACCGGTAAAGCTCAAGGTAAGGCAGAAACCCTATGTTGATGATCACCAAGGGTGCATCAAACCCGTGTTTACGCAGGTAGTAAAGGGGTACAAGCACACCGTGGTCCAATCGTGGCCTAATCCCGTACCAAGAGTAGCGCCTCCTATTAAGCTCAACAACTTGAATTCCGGTACCGCTGTTGCGTTCAGTTATTGCGTTTACCAGCGCCAGATCGATTTTCAGCGTTGCTCCTACCATCCTGGCGCCGAACTGCCCGAAATCGCCTTCAAGCTCCGGGAGCGCCGCCAATGATATTGCATCTGAAAACACAGGGCCGTGGGGCGTGATGATGACCAGCGTGTCGAGCCCGCTTTGAGAAAACGCTTTTCCCAGCTCTTCCATTGCACGTATAGTGCTAATCGCTTGTTTTTCCTCACCCCGCCCTATCTCCGGAATGATGATAGGCGGATGTGGTGCCAAACCCGCCACAACTACACTATCCGGCACCTTTCAGTACCTCCTTGGCTACAAAAGGAGATGTAAAAGCCTTTAACAGAGTACCGTATGTCAAACCGAACTCCAGGATGTCACCTACGTTCACAGGACAGCCGGCTTCTTCTACGTCACAAATGAGGTGATCTGAAGATGCACCCAGTATCTCTATCCCTTTGCCGCAGGGAAAGAGCGCAGAAGGATCGATGTCCTGCTGCCCGAGGGACACAATGGCTCTGCGTCTGTGTCCCCTGTCCTCAAACACAGGCACATTCCCAAAGGCATCCTGCCCGATCTCGCCGATTGGCTTCGACGGCTTGGTCTTGACTTCGATTACTTCAGCCTTTATCAGGAAGGCATCCCTGAAGCAGCCGGGTATAGGTTTTCTCTCTACAGCTTCAGTACCGAG
Source organism: Bacillota bacterium (assembly GCA_012841065.1). GTDB lineage: Bacteria > Bacillota > Sulfobacillia > Fermentithermobacillales > Fermentithermobacillaceae > DTU015. The sequence continues at coordinate 6,824 of DUVI01000043.1, read as the reverse complement.
CAGAATTCCCTCGCCAATCCTGAGTTCGGTAATACCCTGGGGCATTTGCCCGCTCAGAACTAACTTGATGTTGGCCGACGTCCCCCCTGATATCCGTTCAAGGGGCCTACCTATGCACTGCTCCACTTCGGTTTTCACCTGAAGGAGCAATCGCATTTTTTCTGCTGTGGGAATCACTCCCCCGTAACACGCCATGTTGGTACCTATACCCACCAAACGGATGCCGGATATCCGCTCGAACTCCAGCGCAACATCGGCAGCTTGTTCCGGCATGACGCCTTCCCTAAGGTCTCCAAGATCGACCATTAGGATTACCTTGTGCATTTTGCCTGCTTTGCTTGCAGCTTCTCCCAAGAGCTTTACAGTGGTTATTTCAGAATTGAGGCTGGTATCTGCGTAAAGCACAGCTTCATCGCACTGGGAGGGCCCGGGCGCCCTGAGAAGTATGGTTTCGCCCTGGTAGCCCTGCTCACGTATCCTCCTCAAGTTGTCGATCCTGGAATCGCCAATCGCTGAAGCTCCGCCTGACACCATAGCTTCTACTACGGCAGGATGAGCACAAACACCTTTGGCAACACCCACAAGGCGCATACCTTGTTGCTTGAGGAGCTTGGAGAGAGTTCTGGAATTGTGCTCTATTTTAGCTTTGTCTATTGTGATGACCGGATAACTCATAGCTCCAACCCCAAACTTTCTAACAATAGACTTCTTGCTTGCTCAGGGAATCTCCTTGAAAGCACACCGCACATGGCCATGATATATTGTGTATCCAACACAACCTGAGCCGCGGCAGGATACAGTTCTTTGCCATACTCTTTGCCTATGAGCACGGAAAGCGCCTCTTCCCCTCCTGGTAACCTGGTAAGAGGCCCTCCGGTCCCGATGATCAGCTTTACACTCGAGAGATCTTTGCCTGAAGCTACCGTCATCCTGCCTTGAGGCCCGTACAGGTGCTTAATGACACCTACATGGCGCTTGAATGCCGTGCTGACCGCTATATCCCTAAGGTAAGATACGAGTTTGACCTGTTTATCACTCTTAGGAATGACCTCGAGGCTTGCTAGCACCGGTTCGGGATCAAACCCCAGTTCAAGGTGTATCCTGCCTTTCGCCAGGTCAGCTATGTTCCGGGCATTCACGTGGATCCCCAAGTCTCCCTCAACCGTCCGTTTTGCCAGGGGCTCGGGAGCCTCAAGTATGGCCTGGATTTCAGGGCTGCCCTTCGCCACTGAGTGGACGTCCACAGTAGCCCCTCCCACGTCGACTGCGCACAGGTCCCCCAGCGCCGGCCACAAAACCTTGCAAGCTTCCATTACGGCACCAGGGGTAGGCATTATCGGGCCGTTGACCATGGTCTTGATCTTGTCCATTCCGGGAGCTGTCACTATGTGTTGTTCAAACACCTCTTGGATCACCCGCCTGGCGGGTTCAATGACGAGTTCATCCACCTTGGGATAAACATTGTCTACAAAGTATGTCTTGATACCTGCTTTCTCAAAGATCTGCCTGATCTCGCTCCGTGCCGCGATGTTGCCTGCGTAGACAACCGGGCATCTAAACTTGCAGCCGGCGATCATTTTGGCGTTCCATATGGCAGTATGCTTCTCGCCGTAATCCACTCCTCCTGCCAGCAGGATAATCTTAGGATTTACACGCCTGAGCTCTTCTATGTCGGATTGTGTCATCTCTCCTGCAGTTACTATCTTGATGACAGCCCCGGCCCCCAGAGCAGCTTCCCTGGCAGCTCTCACCGTCATGTCATAAACAAGGCCGTGGACGCTCATGGACAGTCCTCCGGCCGCGCTTGAAGCTGCCATCATAAGGTCCCATTCAAGGTCGTCCGGGCCCTGTTTCCCCAATTTCAAAGCTAAATCGCGTATGGCAGACTTAAGCGCAACTGTCACGTCGCCTGGATCTTCCAGTGTACAACCCATCCCCTGGCCCAGGAGGCGCGGGATGCCACCGCTGCCTCCAAGATCAACTGCATTTACTACGGTGGTAGTACTGCCGATTTCGGCTACAAGCACGTCAATTTTCATCTGAGACCCGCCTTCTTCCTTTTCCCTCTGCCCAAAGGGCTCTGCGTTTTTCTACCAAGAACGAAGCTACCTGAATTCCTTTGGTGCCTCTGCCGAAGCCTGCATCCATCCCTGCTTCAACGGCCAGTTCGTTGGTGACCTGGGTGCCACCGCTGACCAGTATGAACCTGTCTCTTACGCCTTTTTCCACGCAAAGCCGCGCCAGTTTCTCCATGTTCTTCCTGTGTATATCTGCGTGGCTGATAATGGTAGATATCAAGATAGCGTCGGCATCTTCTTCGATAGCCGCATCTATCATTTTTTCCACGGGCACAGACGTTCCGAGGTATACCGCCTTGATACCGAAGCCCTCGATACCTCCGTGCTTGATATCGATGATCTCCCTCATCCCGACGGAATGCTCGTCTTCACCTACAGTTCCGCACACAACTTTCATGGGATGCTGAGCTATTTCCTGCCTTATCTCATCTTCGGAAAGCAGTTTGGGCTGCTCGGGAATCTTAAGTCCGGACCGTTCCAACGCAAACGGCACTATTCCCTTGAGCTCGATGAGAGTGCCCTCGGCAGGATGTATCACCCGTTTGTGGATAATCTCGGGCTGGTCCAGACCCATCCTGGCAGCCATCTCCAAAGCGGCACTTTCTGCAATTGCTTCCGGTTCAGGAATGAAGACCGTCAACACAACGTAACCATCTTTTGCCCACTCTACTTCTGGCCGTACTGAATCCGGGCCGTACTGCTCATTGACGGCTTCTAACCTCTTCTCTACGTTGTCTTCAGGGTCGAGTTCATCGATGTAGACAATCTTGTCTCTGTTGCAGAAAGTACATCCGTCTATCAAGTCGCAGGGCCGCGATATACCCTCGGGCAAATTGTTGTACCCGAAATGATCGCACACCGGTGCCAGGTAATCCGCTTCCCGCTTGACTATGCTCCCTGCAGCTACCCCGCCGTTGGGGTCTCTGGCAATACCGTCACCATTTCTTGCAGGGTACTGGCCCGAATCGACAAAGAAGCCCTTGGCCACGGCGTTGAAATACCCTTCTGCCCTGATTTCTTCAAGGAAAAGCACAGCCCTTTCTGCCAGTTCCCTCACTAGCTTGGGGAGATGGCCGTCTTTCTTGATTTCAACCATCTCACGCAGGCCATCCATACCCAACAGCGCCTGCTTGGCAGTCTCAACCGCAGCCACATTGTTGTAATGCCACGGCACATTGCGGCCTTCGTCAGGAGTGATGGTACTCTGTACATCCACTGATGTAAGCCTTGATACCAGTAGGTTAAGCACATGGGTTACAGTAGCTTCCCTGGAATCAGACTCTATGTGCCTTGTATTCTGCTGGGCCCTTACCTTGTAGTCCGAAAACAGCCATCTAAGGCACACTGCATAGGGAAGGTCGTATGAGAGTGCCGGGCCTGGCGGTGCAGTAGGAGGGACAGATGACAGGGCGATGTTCTGCTTATCCATACCTACCATCTCGGAAAACGCTGTGTTTATTGCATGCTGCACCAAAAGCTCAGGCATAACTTTCCATGCTTCCCTGGCAGTAGCATTGGCGTTGTGAGCCCCGTCGATTTGGAGCAGCCCGTAAGATGCCATAATCTTCTTGGCAACAGCAGCATCCACGAAAGAGCGCTGCATATTGACGTTCCTGTAAAGCACGTTGTACTGGGGATCCTGGTGAGCGCCGTTAACCCCTTCTTCAGCAAATAAGACTGCGATTTCAGGCCCTGCTACGCCCGATACATAGGAGTGGAAGTTGATGGGCCTGCCTACCTCGTCCTCAATTAGGTCAAGCACTTTCCTTGTGGCCCTAAGCTGCTTACGGGTAATGGGAATTCCGCCTACTCCTTCAGGTGTTCCCTCGAGAAGCCCGTCGATATGGCTTTGGCCTGTAGTCCGAATTACCATGATGTGGTCTGCCCCGTGCCACGCAGCCATGCGCATCCGCCTTATGTCGTCTTCAAACCGGCCTGATGCAATTTCTGTAGTGATCACACAATCAGGTTGTGGGTCAATGTTTTGGAAATACTTGGCTGCCGGCAAAGGTATTGATTGCTTAAGAGGCTCAGATGTTTGTGAATATGTGAACGGCCCAACTTGTTGGGCAGGTTGTTTCTTGCGCCATGTCCACCCGGAGCGCCTGGGTTTGTAGTTCTCAAGCCCTTCGAGAATCCGGGATACATCAAGTTTCTCGCCTGGGCTTAATCTATATTCGTGGCCTGTGCATATCCGCGCTTGCTTCATTGACCTAGTTCACCTCCAAACAGGCTGGTAACTTCGTCCCATCCGCTACCTGAGGCAAGTTCTCTGCCCGCCTGAAGGTAGTCAATATCCCGGGCTTTGGCAAAGGTGAGCACGATATTGCCTGCTCCCTTGCCAAGCAACCCTCTTTTTTCAGCGGATGATACTATGGATTGTGCTTCCAGACTTGAAAACCCCATACGCAAAAGCACTGACCTCTCGATCGAGGGTGAAGTATGTGCGTACGCCAGATCATACAGCGGCTTAACAATCTCCCGTGCAAGCTCCCAGAACCTTTCCTTTAGCTCCTCATCAGACAGCTCCGCCAAGTGCTTCCGCCTCTTTGCGAAATCGCACGGCCTCTGCATTAGAATTGCACCCCCAAACTTCCAAGCACCGATGATACAAACTCAAGGGTTGAATTTGTGTCTTCGGCGAGAAACTCCAGCTCGTCCTGGGTAACCTTGGTAACGTTGTTCCTGGTCACGGCATTCCTGATATAGGATGTCCTCATCCTGTCGATGTCCATTTCAGTGAAACTCAGCTGGGAAAAATGCTCAGGGATCGCTATTACTTTCCCGGGCACGTTTTGTTTTGGTTCGCCGCGTATTACCTCAACGCCGTTTTTCCTTGCAAAATCCAGCTGAGCTTGTGGATGCTTTCCAGCTCCCGTGTATTCGGTTTCCTGAACTACCACAATCTCGTCTTCAGGAAGCTCTCTGGCAAGAGCTATGGCTGCTGCAAGCGAAGTATTGCCTGCAGGCCCTCGTTCCAGGCCCTCTACCTGCGCCAGAGCTTCGGTAACGTAGAACACTTCGCCCTGGGTGACCAACACATACCTGTCCAAGTATCTCAGGGGCCTCGCGGCATTCTTGGGAACGTCCGTCCTGTCGGGCCAGGTGGCGAAAGGTACTCCGAACCCTGTATGTCCTGTGGTGAAAGACTTTTTATTGAAATCATTATCAGAAGCCATATGAAGCCCTGTAAGATCCACGCTTGCACCGATTATCTTGGACTTGGCGCCTGCCTTGCGCACTCCTCTGGCTGTACCGGTTACGTTGCCGCCGCCGGCATGGGTTACTACAACGTATGCGGGGTCTTTCCCGTATCTTGACCTGGTTTGCTCCACCAGCTCATAGCCAAGGGTCTCCACGCCTGATATGGCAAAGGGGCTATACAACGATGCGTTGAAGTAACCGGTTTCTTCAAGCAGTATCAGAGATACGTAAAACAGTTCAGGCCCCACTGTAAGCTGGATAACCTCGGCGCCGTAAGCCTCGCATTTCCTGGATTTTTCGATGATCTCAGGCTGGCCGATATGGTGGGAATCGAACACTTCTTGAACGATAATGCATCCCAGATTGGCCATGTTGGCCTGGGAAGCTACCGCTGCCCCGTAGTTCCCGCTTGTAGCTGCAAGCACACCTGGGTATCCCAATTTCTTCGCGTGGTAAACTGAAACCGCAGCCCTTCTGTCTTTGAAACTTCCGGAAGGATTGGCAGCCTCGTCTTTGAGCAGAATCCTGGCACCGTATCCCTTCTTCGAAGTCTGCCTCACCAGCTGGGTTATGTTCTTGAGTTCCAAGAGGGGAGTGTTCCCAACTCCTGCCTGCTGTTGGATCTGCCTTACCTCTTCCAGTGAATACCCGGCTCTTTCCATCATACCTTCGTAGTCGAAGGCAATGTCTGATAGGATAAACTCGTCGTATTCAAGGCCCAGGGCTTTTTTCATAATCTCGCCACGCCGGGCCATCACTGCATCATATGATAGGTCGCGGGACACTTCAGTCATCCTCCTTCAACATAGCCCTGAGTTCTTGGCCAATCGATGAAAGCTCCGGCACAGACGGCCCAAATGAATGAGTGTAACCCGGGTTTACTCTGATCAGGGTGCCCTTTACTACGCGGTTAGCAGGAGTTCTGATTTCAACCGGTTCTCCTACCGTCCCGGAACTCAACGCCCAGCCCTTGACCCAGCACTCCAACGGAACCTTCTTAGTGTCTTCAGGAACATCAGGCGAACGTTCTCCGGCCAGCAATACCACATAGTGGATCTCGACCCATTCGCCCTGTTTGCATGTGTTTGACACAATACTCACCTCGCTGAAACTAATAGCTGAAGGCCCTCCTTACTTCGGTAACATGGCAGACAGGGTATGCCACAAACGTGGAACCGGCAAGTCCGCCATGGTCACAAGCCCTGCAGGACCGTCCATCACAAGGGGGATCATGTTCACAGCTATAGCTATTGTCCCTATGCCCCCTGGGATTTCAGGTTCGATTGCCAAGTTTACAGGTGGGTTGCCTCTGATGGTTATGTAATCTCCTGTGCTCACGCCTTCCAGCCCGGGGCAAACCTGTTGCGGGTGCTCGAGGAATATCACTTCCCTGCCGTTGGAATATGCTCTTGCAGTGTGGCGGCATCCAGCCACGTACCCAGGCGGGACTGTGATATAAGGGGTACGTCTCTCCACAGTTGTGATGATAGGTTCCCGCTCCTCAACTACCTCATCAATTTCCCACCCCAAAGCTTTGCCTAT
>DUVI01000004.1 GCA_012841065.1 Bacillota bacterium | reverse complement strand
TTACCTTCAGGCTCAAGGACTATCTGGAAGATCTCTTTGATTTCGTGGACCACATGGTAAGAGAGCATCTGATAAACAGGGAATACAGGGAGTTCCTAAGATTGCTGCGGCATTTTATGAGCAGGCAAAAATACTCAGTGCCGGTCGTCAACATACACAGGGATCCCCAGGGCGGGTATAAACTGCTCGATGCCCAACTCGAACCTGTAAGAGGGGATATGGGAGTGTTCCTAAGCCGCAATACAGACGGTTCCGGGCCTGAAATGGATGATTTAGTGGTTAGCGCTGTAGTGACCCTGGCTCCTCACCGGATCGTGTGGCACGGGACCGTTGATGACTCTTCGTGTTTCGATTTGCTCAGTGACCTGTTCAATCAGGACCTTGAAGTGTGCGACGGATGCAGCTTGGGATGTGATGATTCTTGACATGGCTCCGGTTCTTCCCTTGATCTGCAGCTACGCGTAAGATATAATTCCTCCAAACCTATACCATGCGGGCTATGAAAAGGACAGTACGTCAGCCATGGGAACCTAAGAGAATGACGGTCACAGGCTGGAAGCCGTCTGGTTACGGGCTTGACGGAAAACCACCTTGGAGCCTCTGGTGGAAGCGCCTTGCCGTAGCGATAACACCAGCGCGTAGATGCGTTAACGTCCTGAGAGGGCTAAGTAGGGCTTTACTTAGCTGAAGTAGGGTGGAACCGCGACAGATACCTCGCCCCTTACAGGGACGGGGTTTTTTAGTTTGGACTTCTTGTTGAACGGAGAGTGATAGCCAATGGGTCGTGAAGCAAGAGAGGGATTCGTTGTCAGATGGAGCGATAGGTCTGAGCACTTTATCCAGGGGAGCACTTTTCTTGACGTCAAGAAAGCTTTTGGCTGGAAAAACGATGTACTTATGGTGCGGGTGATTGACGATACTCAACCCCAGGTGCTCGAGTTGAGGGATAGAATAGACAGGGATTGCGCCGTTGAGCCTCTTGGGTTCAACGACGAACACGCCAGGGGCGCCCTAAGACATACTGCTTCCCACGTGTTGGCGCAGGCGGTGAAACGCTTGTTTCCCGACGTGCGCCTGGGAATAGGGCCGGCCATAGAAGACGGCTTCTACTATGATTTCGATACCGGACACAGGTTTACCCCTGAAGACCTTGATGACATAGAGAAGGAAATGCGGCGGATTGTGAAACAGAACTTGCCTATTACCCGTGAATTCATGTCCAAAGAAGACGCCAGGAAGGTGTTTGAGGAAGCCGATGAGCCTTACAAGGTTGAACTCATAGGTGAGTTGCCCGACGGAGAGCCGATATCAGTGTATAGGCAGGGCGAGTTTTTCGATCTTTGCGCAGGCCCTCATGTGCCTTATACCGGGTACCTTAAGGCGTTCAGACTGCTTAGCATTGCCGGAGCTTACTGGAGGGGAGATGAGAACCGGCCTATGCTCCAGCGCATCTACGGCACCGCGTTCATGGACAAGGAAGCACTGGACGCCCACCTTGCCAACCTTGAAGAGATCAAGCGTAGGGACCACAGGAGACTGGGCAGGGAACTGGGCCTCTTTAGCATCGAAGAGGAAGGCGGGCCGGGACTGGTCTATTGGCATCCCAAGGGAGCTCTGGTACGGGAAATCATCGAGCACTTCTGGAAAGAGGAACACCGGAAGCGAGGTTATGAGATCGTATATACCCCGCATATCGCCAAACTTGATTTGTGGGAAGTATCCGGCCATTGGGATTGGTACAGTGAGAACATGTACAGCCCGATAGACGTGGATGACACCAAGTACTTGCTCAAGCCGATGAACTGCCCCTTCCACATACTCATATACAAGGGCAAAACCAGAAGTTACCGGGATTTGCCGATTAAGTACGCGGAACTGGGCACAGTGTACAGATATGAACGTTCAGGAGTGCTCCACGGAATGCTCAGGGTAAGAGGGTTTACCCAGGACGATGCCCACTTGTTTTGCCGGCCTGACCAGCTTGAGGAGCAACTCATAGGGGTATTGGATCTGACACAATTCATGCTCAAGACTTTCGGGTATGATGAATTCTACTGCATGCTTTCAGTACGGGACCAGGAGGACAAAGCAAGCTATATCGGAGACGACGAGATATGGGAGCAAGCAGAAGCTGCCTTGGAGAACGCCCTCAAGGCCAAGAACCTGGACTACCAGATTGACGTGGGTGAAGCCAAGTTCTACGGACCGGCAATAGACATAAATATTAAAGACGCCATGGGACGGCTGTGGCAGGGGCCAACTATCCAGGCTGACCTAAATCTGCCTGAGAGGTTTGACATACACTACATTGGAGAGGACGGGCAGAGGCACAGACCGGTGATGATCCACCGTACGGTGCTCGGAGCCATGGAAAGGTTCATTGGCGGGTTAATCGAGCATTATGCAGGCGCGTTTCCCATGTGGCTGTCACCTGTCCAAGTCCGGGTGATGCCTGTGTCTGATAAACAAAGCGATTATGCCAAAGTGGTGGCAAAGCATCTTGAGAAACAAGGGTTGAGAACAGAATGCGACCTGGGGCAGGACAAAATAGGGTACAAGATACGGCAAGCTCAACTGGAAAAGGTGCCCTACATGATAATTGTGGGGGACAAAGAGAAGCAGGCAGGTAACATATCAGTGCGTCACAGGTCTCTAGGAGATCTGGGCCCTATGGGATTAGACGAGTTTGCAAGCAAGGCCAAGCAGGAAGTATTGTCAAAGAGCCTTGAATCTGTGTTCGCACGCAGCTGAACGGTTTTGGCGCGAAATGCGTGACACAACAGTTAACAATGTGATATACTCATGTTCGTTAAGAAGAAGCCATCCGCTTCTCACCTTACGGTGGTAACTACTGGTAAGGTTTAAACTGAAAGAGGCAGTTTTGCGTCTTGTTTGCAAAGCCTCGATGACCTAGTGAGATACGGGCGGGTGGAATTCAACACCCGCTCATATTAATTTGTATCAAAAGGGGGTGAAATTCTATCAGGCAAATGAGTCAAAGAGTTAATGAGCAGATACGCGTACGGGAAGTAAGGCTCATCTCCCAGGATGGGGCGCAGCTGGGAATCCTTCCAATCAATGAGGCTTTGAGCATAGCTCGTGAGAAAGGGCTTGACTTGGTTGAAGTTGCTCCTAACGCCAAGCCCCCCGTATGCAGAATAATGGATTACAGCAAGTGGAAGTACGAGCAATCAAAGAGGCAGAAGGAAGCCAGGAGGAGACAGAAAGCTCAAGATATGAAAGAAGTCAAGATGCGTCCTGCCATTGACGACCATGACTTCAACGTAAAAGCCAGGGCCGCAAGGAGGTTCCTCGAGCAAGGTGACAAGGTGAAAGCTACCATC
>DUVI01000042.1 GCA_012841065.1 Bacillota bacterium | reverse complement strand
GGATGCTGGAAATCCTCCAGCGTATCACCCGTGGAGAAGGCAGGGAAGGGGACATTGAGCTCCTGGTGGAATTGGGCGAATCCATCAAACAAAGCGCATTGTGTGGCTTAGGCCAGAGCGCCCCCAATCCTGTGTTGTCTACCATCAAGTACTTCAGGGAAGAATACGAGATCCATATCAAGGACAAGAGATGTCCCGCTTCAGTGTGCGCGGCATTGTTTGATGCTCCCTGCCAAAATACATGCCCCGCTCACGTTGACGTACCTATCTACGTGGACCTCATAAGGCAAGGCCGCTACGACGAAGCGTATGAAGAAATCCTGAGGGAAAACCCATTCCCTGTAGTGTGCGGCAGGGTATGCCATCATCCGTGCGAGTCACGCTGCAGGAGAGCCCAGCTTGACGAGCCTGTCGCCATCAGGGAACTCAAGCGGTTTGCTTCAGATTACGCCGTAAGCAGGCATGGTTCCAGGCCCAGGCCTGCCGTCAAAGCGCCCACCGGCAAGAAGGTGGCGGTCGTCGGAGCCGGGCCTGCGGGCTTGGCTGCGGCTTATTACCTTGCATTGCAGGGGCACTCGGTTACAGTGTTCGAGGCGCTTCCGGTTGCCGGAGGTATGCTTGCTGTGGGTATTCCCCAGTACAGGCTGTCTAAGGAGGCTTTGAACCACGACATTGAGGTCATAAAGAGCCTGGGAGTAAACATCCGCACAGGCGTCAAGGTGGGCGAAGATATCAGCTGGGAGCGTATCACTGAGGATCACGATGCAGTTTTCGTAGCCATCGGCGCCCACAAAGACAGGGCTATGGGCATTCCAGGCGAGGATCTAGATGGCGTGATTCCTGGAGTAGTCTTCTTGCGCGATCTCAACCTTGGCAAGCAGATAGACCTTAGCGGTAAGAACGTGGTAGTGGTCGGCGGCGGAAACGTTGCCATGGACGCGGCCCGTTCAGCGGCGCGTTTGGGCGCACAAAAGGTGACTGTGGTCTACAGGCGCCGCTGTGAAGACATGCCTGCCGAACCTGAGGAAATCAAGGCAGCTTTTGACGAAGGCATTGCCATTGAAGCCATGGTCAACCCGGTGGAAATCCTGGGAGACGGCAAGGTTGAGAAGGTCAGGTGTGTCAGGATGATTTCAGGAGAATTCGACTCATCCGGCCGCCGCAGGACTTATCCTGTGGAAAACAGCGAGTTTGACCTCGAATGCGACGTGTTCATTGCGGCAATCGGGCAGAACCCTGAATCTGATGTATTCACAGACACCGGGCTCAATGTCAAGCGGGGCGGCACTCTTGCAGTAGACCCGAGAACCATGGCAACGGCCATACCCGGTGTGTTTGCCGCCGGTGACTGTGTGACAGGGCCGGCCACTGTGGTGGAAGCTATTGAAGGTGGCAAGCAAGCTGCTGCCGCGATTAACCAATATCTCGGAGGAACCCCTGATGTAGTGCCCAGGTCCAAGCACGTAAGGAAACTCACTGCTCCGGTCATTGAAGAGAAAATGCCAAGGGTAGTTGGAAGGTGCTTGCCTGTCGTGGACAGGGTCACTTCCTTTGTTGAAGTGGAACTAGGTTATGATGCCCGCGAGGCCCAGCGCGAAGCTCAGCGATGCCTCCGGTGTGACGTGAAAGAGTGAGGGGGGAGAGAGATGGCATTGGTAACCTTGACCATAGATGGGAAGCAAGTAACGGTTGAAGAAGGCACTATGATTATAGAAGCCGCCAAATCAGCAGGGATCGATATTCCTTCCCTGTGTTACCTGAAAGATATCAACGTGATAGGAGCTTGCAGGGTTTGCGTAGTCGAGGTAGAGGGAGCCAGGACGCTGCAGGCCGCATGCGTAACGCCTGTACGCCCAGGCATGGTGGTACGCACCAACACCCCTGCGGTGCGCGCTTCACGCAAGCTCACTGTAGAACTGATCTTGTCAGATCATCCCTATGAATGCCCCACTTGTCCGAGGAACCTCAACTGCGAGCTCCAGAACTTGGCGGATCGCCTCGGGATCAGGCGTGTCAGGTTCCAGTCGCCCAAAGAAGAGGGACCGGTCGACATGTCAACTCCCGCCATAGTCCGCGATTCCAACAAGTGCATATTGTGCAGGCGGTGCGTAGCAGTATGCGAGAAGGTGCAGACTGTAAACGCTATCGGCCCCTTGGGACGGGGTTTTGACACTACCATTGCCCCCGCGTGGGGTGAGGGCCTGGGTGGCAGCACCTGCATTATGTGCGGGCAGTGCGTACTGGTATGCCCTGTCGGAGCGCTTTACGAGCGTGACCACACCGAAGAGGTATGGAAGGCCTTGGGGGACCCCGGCAAGTTCGTGATAGTCCAGACTGCCCCTGCCACCAGGGTAGCCATCGGTGAATCCTTTGGCTTGCCCCCGGGCAGCATCAGCACAGGCCAAATGGTCAGCGCTTTGAGGCTGCTTGGATTCGACAGGGTGTTCGATACTGACTTTGCCGCCGACCTGACCATCATGGAGGAAGGCTCTGAGCTCCTTGACAAGTTGGCAAAGGGGGGCCCGCTGCCTCTCATAACCTCGTGCAGCCCCGGGTGGATCAAGTTCATGGAAACCTTCTACCCTGAAGTCGCAGATAATGTGTCGTCCTGCAAGTCGCCCCAACAGATGTTTGGCGCGGTTGCCAAGACCTACTATGCCGAGAAGCGCGGCGTAGACCCTGCAGATATGGTAGTGGTTTCCATCATGCCCTGCACTGCCAAGAAGTTCGAATGCCAGAGGCCTGAGATGAATGCATCAGGATATCAGGACGTTGACTATGTGCTCACCGTCAGGGAACTTGCAAGGATGATCAAGCAGGTCGGCATCGACTTTGCAAACCTGGCTGAAGAGGAATACGATGATCCCCTGGGAATCTCAACAGGTGCCGCGGTTATCTTCGGCGCTACTGGCGGGGTTATGGAAGCGGCAGTCAGGACGGCATATGAGCTTTACACAGGCAAGACCCTGGAAAAAATAGACTTCGAAGATGTCAGGGGGCTCGAGGGAGTCAAAGCAGCATCGGTTGATCTCGATGGCACAACGTTGAAAGTAGCTGTAGCCCATGGTCTCGCAAACGCCAGGAAACTTCTGGACTCGATAACGTCAGGTGAATCGGAGTACCATTTCATCGAGATCATGACTTGTCCAGGTGGATGCATCGGCGGTGGCGGTCAGCCTATCCCAACTGACACAGAGATACGGCTGGAGCGGATTGCTGCCATATATAAAGCGGACAAGAACATGCCTTTGCGCAAGTCCCATGAGAACCCGGCGGTCAAGGAACTGTACGATACGTTCCTGGGCAAACCTCTGAGCGAGAGATCTCATAAGCTCTTGCATACCACATACACCAAGCGCCCCCGTCACGGAACTATGGTATGCAATATTGAGCAGGAGGTATTTCCGCTTGATGAGGCAGCTGCCACATGCACGGGAGTTGACGGAGAAGGGTCTTGAGCTGAACAACGATGGAAGCGTGGGCCTGGGTCAGTTCCCAGGCCCTTCGTTTTCCCGTTTTCATTTTCTGTGCCAGACTGAAGCCTAGAGCGAACCAGGCCCGGGCCCGAGCGGTTACCCCAGGCCGGTGGCGGTACTCCTGGGTTCTGAGGGTACAGGCCTTTCACAGGACGTGCTCGAGTCAGGAGAACCTTGCGGTGGCTGCAGGCATCCTCATGTACGATGTAGTAACCAAGCCTGAGGGGCAAACTTAGATGTGGAGACGCCGGCTTGTCGGGGTGTGGAAAGCAATATAAGATGAAACCAGTAGGTCTGTACGCGGTCCGGCATAAGTACCTGGTTATTTTGGTGAACCCATATGGGAGCTCATGAAAGACGAAACCAAATACTGGAAATCCTCTCGGCGTCCGCCCAACCTGTTACAGGAGCGTCGCTGGCTTCCCGGCTGGGAGTTACCAGACAGGTGATAGTGCAGGATATAGCGCTACTCAGGGCACAGGGAGAGTCCATACTGGCCACGCCCAGGGGCTACGCAATATGGGATCTACCCAGGAGCGGGGGTATAATCAAGCTGATTGCGGTAAAGCATGACTTTGACCAAACCCGCGAGGAACTGCTGACCATGGTGAACGCAGGGGTTGAAGTGCTCGATGTCATAGTGGAACATCCGGTTTACGGTCAGCTTACAGGGCAGCTTTCTATCTCTACTCCGGATGATGTTGACAGGTTTATGGAAACAATTGAGACCACACAGTCAGGACTTCTGTCTTCACTTACTGACGGGCTCCATCTCCATACCGTCAAGGCATCCAGTAAGCACCAACTTGACCGATTGGAGAGGAATCTCCAAGACAAAGGATTCTTGCTGTCAGATTGAGTCCGTGGAACCCACTGTGCCTGCGAGCCCTTTCGTGTTTCTAGCAGGTTCGCGGACTCCGGTTGCCCCCGGAACACTCACTGACTCCCCTTATTTTCCCTGCTTTCCAGCGACCTACTAATGAAACACCTGCACAAGGGTGTTACAATCCCTGAGTATAACAAGGCCGAATCCTGCCTTTTGGGGCGGGTACGGGGGAACCATTGTTGTAACCGGGTGAATCCGCTTAAGCGGCGGTAGGGCTGACCCTTTCACCAAACCCGTGAGCTAACTTCGGAGGCCTCAGAGGGGGAAATTGAATGAGAAACAGATGTGTATATGCAGTATTGGCATTGGTCATTACAATGAGTTTTGTGGTGGCAGTGCCGGCAACGGCGCTTGCATACAGTCCCTGGAACTCAAGTTACACTCAGGATGAGCTGATGCTTCTGGCCAGGGTGATTTACGCAGAAGCAGCCGGAGAGCCGTACGTAGGTAAAGTGGCAGTAGGCGCGGTGGTACTGAACAGGGTCCGGAGCCCGTTGTTCCCGGATACCGTTGCAGGCGTAATATACGAGCCGTGGCAATTCTCCTGCGTGGGTAATTGGATGTTCAATTCTTACCCGAACCAGGAATCGATAAGAGCTGCGAAAGACGCCCTGGCGGGATGGGATCCCACAGGAGGAGCGCTTTACTACTTCAACTACCACATAGTAACCAATCAGTGGCTCTGGTCGAAGCCGGTTACGGGGATAATAGGAAACCACCTGTTTACCTACTAGTTTGCTGCATGCCGTTGGATACCGGCCCAGCATCGGTGCCGTAGGTAATCAGGGCATGATGAGCCTTAAGAGATAAATGATAACACCGGCCGGGGAAGTTGTTCTCTGCCGGTGTTGTCATTCTGGCCAAGGCCGGTTACAGTAGAGATATATTGTATTTACACCTGACAAGACACCTGATATACTGTATTGTCGGGTGGCAGGTACATACGGCAAGCAGTTTGAACAGGAGTTGAAACAATTGAGAACCCTCGATGTGCGGAACATGACGATCGGTGCTCTGCTCTTGGCGCTTTCACTCATTATCCCCATGGCTTTGGGAGGAGTATTGGGAGTCGTGATCGGGCCTTTTTCAGCTACTCTTGCTTCCCATGTACCCTTTATGATTTCCATGTTGTTTGGTCCATGGGTGTCAGGTATTGTGGCCTTGGGTTCCGCAATCGGTTTCTTCGTCAAACTGGGCCCGCTTATCGGGCTAAGGGCGGCCATGCATATACCTGTAGGGATAACCGGCGCGCTGCTTTTGAAGAAGCAAGTTTCTTATCCGGCGGTTCTTGCGATTACCGGCCCAATCCATGCCCTGCTTGAGGGCCTCATTGTGCAACCTTTCCTGATGTTTGGTAATTCAATGCTTTACGGTGAGTCACAGCCTTTGGCGCTGTTTTACCTTGTAGCCGGAGGCACGTTGCTTCACCACGCCATGGATGCGGTGATTGCAGTACTTGCGTGGCGGATCATGAGAGTGTTCCCAAACGGGATGGACGGCAAGAAGGTTAACAGCCTCATGTAGATGAGAACCAACTAAAGAAGGCCAGAGTCTTATCTTCTGGCCTTCTTTAACTGTCTGCTGCTTTGTCCTCTTTTGCCCTTTAGTAAATCAACCCGGTTATGTCAAGCCGCCTGTGTCAGGTCCAAGGTAGCGGGAATCATCTGGGCAAAACACTCAGATTCTCAGCAGCAGGCCTGCAACCACTGCCGCCCTCTCGGGGAGGCTTGATAGTACAACGTATTCGGTTAAGGCGTGGGCACCGTCACCTACCGCACCAAGCCCGTCGAGCGTGGGAATGCCCAGAGCCGAGGTGAAGTTGCCGTCGCTGCCTCCCCCGGTACCTGATTCTGTGAGTTCCATTCCCATTTCTCTGCCGATTTCTTGCGCTAAGTTGAAGAGTCTCAGGTTGCCTTCGGTTCTTTCCATTGGGGGCCTGTTCAGTTCACCCTTGACCTCAAGGGTTACTTCAGGATGAACGGGTTTGAGGCCCTTGATCTCCGGGATCACCGTATTTGCTGCGTCAAGAGTCTTCACCCGCAGGTCAACTTCAAGGGTGGCTTGTTCTGCGATCACGTTAGATCTGGTTCCTGCCTTTACAACACCCACATTTACCGTCGTGCCTGCGTCAAGGTCAGTCAAACCGTGCAACCGCAGTATCTGATGGGCTGCTTCGGTTATTGCAGATACTCCCTTTTCGTAATCTGCGCCTGCATGGGAAGCGCGCCCCTTGATGGAAACCGTGAAACTGCCTACTCCTTTGCGCCAGGTCTTGAGCGAACCGCCCAGGGCAGTAGGTTCGAGCACAAGTACGGCTGAAGCTTTCCGGGCTTCATCTTCTATAATGGGGCGGGAGGAGGGCGAGCCTATTTCTTCATCTGAGTTGTGCAATACCACGATTTTCTTACCAGGCAAAAGCCCAAGGTCTTTGAGTGTCTTTACAGCAAAGATAGCTTGCACAATCCCGGCCTTCATGTCATAAACGCCCGGGCCGTATGCTTTGCCGTTTTGTACCCGGAACGGCCTTCTTTGGGTTTCCCCAGCGTCCCACACAGTGTCCATGTGGCACAGGATCAAAATGGTCTCATCTCCTGAGCCCCATTCAGCTTTCACATGGTTGCCGTACTTGTCTTGCTCCAAAACTGTCACCTTTGCTCCAAGGTCTTTCCACTGTTGAGCTACAAGATTGGCAAAGGTGTCCACGAGAGGCTTGTCAGTGCTTGGGGAATCCGTGTTCGTAAAGCCTTCAAGCAAATCAATCATTTGATCCTGATAGGATTTCAGGTGAGCCAGTATGCGTCTTTGATCGGCCATTGATTTCGCCTCCTGTCAATGCAGATGCCTTAAGTAAGGTTCCAGCGGTTCTAAGTGTTTGAGATGGGTACTGTTACCACGTTTCATTATACCTTCGCCCTGTCTGCGTGTGGAGGAGTTTTCAGTCTGGATAGCGAATTCAGGCTTCAGTCGGTTTGTGCCTGGGCTCATGGCCGGGCTCATAGCAAAAGGTCAGAGGTGAGGTTATTGAGGAGTAAGCACAGCGCAACTACGCCCACCAGAGTCCTCATGTTTGACTTGGACGGGACGCTGCTTCCTGTTGAATCCGGGTTTTTCATGCACGATTACCCTGAAGCGGCTGCGCCTTACTTCGCTGATCTCATTGAACCGGGGGCATTCAAAGATGCTCTGTTCAAGTCAACCTGGGACATGGTGAACAACCTTGATCCCGTGTTGCTCAACATAGATGCATTCGGGCTCTCCTTTGAACGCCGGGTGGGTGAGAAGTGGGAACGGCTGTGGTCCATTTTTGAGCAGTTCTACAGCGAAGGCTTCCCAAAACTCCGGAGTCTGGTGCCTGAATCCGAGGTGGCCCTGAGGGTTGTCCGGGAATGCCTGGAGCAGGGATGGGAGATTGTGCTGGCCACCAATGCATTGTTCCCTGAAAGTGCAGTCAGGGAAAGGATGAGATGGTGCGGGGTGGAAGACCTGCCCTGGAAGTTCATTCCCACTTTGGAGGTTATGCATTTCTGTAAACCCCATATTCAGTACTACCAGGAAATTGTTGACATTCTCGGGCTGGATCCAAAGCGTTGTATAATGATCGGAAACGACATGCAAGAAGACATGGTAGCATCCCGGTTAGGCATGAAAACCATACTGGTTGAGGATTTTTGCATAGACAGAGGTGATAATAGCAGCTCAGGAGCCTTCGAGCCGGACATGAGGGGGAAACTTGAGGAAGTACCTGAGCTGGTCGCGAAGATATATGAAGCTAACACAAACTTGTTTGGGTGACGCCGGTATATGTGTGCACCGGAACCGGGCAGGCATGCCGCGCCTCAGCAATCGGGTTCAGATATGGAACTGTCGGAAATAGAGCTGCCAGGACCTCTTGATCTTCAGTCCACGCTTGAATGCGGCCAAGCGTTCAGGTGGAAACAGGTTGCAGGGCCCGGTGCCCGGACCTGGTATAAAGGCGTGATTGGTCCTGCGGGAGTTATGGTAACAACCGGCGGTGATTCGCGGCTTCTGGTCTTGTACGAGGCAGGCACTGTAGATCGTGAGAGGTTGACGAAAGATATCTCCAACTATTTTTCCCTTGACGACGATTTAGAGGCAATCCACCGCTTCCTATTAGATGAGGCTTGTTCAACATCCCTGCCTGGGCAACAACCGGTGCTGCACCAGGCTATCAGATATGCCCGCGGCCTCAGAATTCTGCGCCAAGAGCCGTGGGAATGCCTGGTTTCATACATCATTTCCGCCAACAAAAACATACCTGCTATCTGCAAGACAGTTGAGTACCTGTCGGACACCTTGGGTTCTCCTGCAGGGTTGGGCCAATACTCTTTCCCGTCGCCAGAAGCACTGCTTGAGGCAAGCATTGAATGCGTCAAACAATCCAAGTGCGGGTACCGGGCGCCGTATATCATCGACGCTGCCTCAAAAGTCGCCGGCAAGCATGTTGATCTTGATGCGTTGTGGCACTTGCCCACGGGTGAAGCCAGACAGCAGCTGTTGACAATCAAGGGAGTGGGACCCAAGGTTGCCGATTGTGTGTTGCTTTTCGGGTATCACCGCCTGGACGTGTTCCCTGTAGACGTATGGATTGCCCGGTGCATGTCAGCGTTTTATTTGGGCAGGGCGCATATTACCCCAAAGCAGGCAAGGGACGAAGGATGCAAGCGTTTTGGCCCGTATGCAGGATATGCACAGCAGATACTGTTCCATTACTCCAGGAACGTTTTGAAGGGCCGGGTCTGACCGGCCGTGGACCTGGCTTGCAGGATCTGAAGGAAAGCTTCGGGCTAAGTTAGAATATAGGCGGGAGGTGTTGTCCCGGTCCAAACCTTAGCTGTTTGACGGCCTTGGAACGCAGCTTGTCAGGGGACTATCTTGGAAGGAAGGGAGCAACATTGGATCCGTCGCTAAAGATATGTATTATAGTCAACCCTGTCGCAGGGCATGGTAGAGCTCAGGCAGTTCTGCCTCAAGTCGAAGGTTTGCTGAAAGACTGCGGTATTGAATATGACCTCATCACTACCGAAAAGCCCGGGCATGCAGTAAGCTTAGCCAGTGAACTGGCAGGCTGTGATTACAGGGCTATAGTAGCTATGGGAGGTGATGGCACACTCGGGGAGGTGGTGAACGGAGTTCTCGCCGCCGGACACGAAAGGCCAATTCCAATCGGTGCCATCCCGGCCGGAACCGGGAATGATTTTATCACCGGCAACCGGCTGTTTTCCGATTTGTCCGAAGCGGTCCAGGCCCTTGCCCGGCCTAAGGTCAAACAGTTCGACGTGATGTTGGTCAAGGATGCAGCCAATCGTACACGTTACGCTGTGAACTCTGTGGGCGTTGGCTTTGACGCGTATGTGGTCAAACGGGTGTCTGAACTCAAGTCCAAGAGGTTTGGCAGCAGGAGCTATGCTTTGGAAGTCTTAAGGGGGTTTCTCGCGTTCCGGCCTACTCACATGAAAATCTCCCTTGACGGAGATGAAAGGCACGTTGAACAGGCATGGCTATGTGCTGTCATGAACTCTGAAAACCTTGGCGGGGGACTGGGGATCATTCCAGGTGCCGTCTCAGACGACCGCAATCTTCACTTGGGGTATCTGTTTGATACGTCAAGATTGCGGCTGATTGGCCTGCTCTTGAGTGTTTTCAGGGGCACCCATGTGGGCAAGCGGGGGGTATTTATCGGCAAAGGCCGCAAGGCTACGATTGATGCGCCTGGACACTATCCTTGTCACATTGACGGGGATATAGTGAACGCCACATACCCGTTAAGCGTGGAACTGGTGCCGGCTGCAATACCTTTCTTGGCCGGCAGCCAAGACTGAGTACCGGATACACAATCATGGGAAGATTAGACTTACGGCAAATCCGTATGCCTATGAAAGGACAGGTGCAGTATCGCGATGAAAAAGTCACTGGTTAACGGAACCCAATTGTACGACATGTTTGAGGCCTACAATCCTTTCGGGCCTGACCTGGCGCTAAAGCCAATGGAAGAACGAAGAACCATTTTGGCTGCTAATGCAAACTTCCCTTTTGGGCTCGAGATTGCCGGATTTGTCAGTGCAGCTGCCCAGGAAGGCGGGTCGCCCATCATAATCCAATTCAGCGGTAACGCTTTGGCCAGGGCAGGGCGGGGTATAGCTGCAGGTAGCGAGGTACCGTATCTTGAGGCACTCCGCCAAGGAGCCAAAATGGGTCTGGCTATCACCGGGTCATACATCGATACATACAATGCACCCTTTGTAGCTATCGCGCTGGACCATTTTGCAATCCCTGATGTGGGCAAGACAAGTGCAGATGACGCCTGCTATGAAGAAGCCAGTCCCTATGTTGTAAATAGGGAATCAGCAGTCTCCATGCTTGAGAAAGCCCTGGAATTCTCTTCTGCTTATGGCGTGCCTGCTCCCGGCAAGGACGAGTTTGAGGCTTGGGTGGAATACCTGAGTTCAGCCGCATATGCTAATGCTGTAGCCGGCTTTATGGTATGTTTAGAGGAACTCAACCCTGCGTGGGCCATGATAGACACGGAAGAAATGCCGCCGGTACTCAACTACGCTGTGACACGTCACGTTTGTGACCTGGTTAAAGAGCGTGGGTTCGACGCCGTGCTTGAGGCAGAGTACGGCTCGACAGGGCAGGCAGGGAGCAGCGAAGAGTATGTCAGCCTCCAGGACGAGGAGCTGCATGCGTTTGCCAGGCAAATTGCAGGATACATAAAGTATACGGGTGCCAGAGGCATTTCGTACCCCATTGGCATGGAGCATGCAGCACCCCTTGATCGCAGGCATGAACCGGACACTCAACGTCTGGAAACAGTCCAGCGGGAGATTATCAAGGAAGCAGGATACTACGCCCCCTTTGCTCAGCACGGTGGAACCGGTGCAAAAGAGCTGGCCAAGGGACTGGTAGCCAAGAACAACATCAACACCCATTTCCTTGTCACCATCGCCCAAAACCTCCTAGGGCATTTCATGGAAAACAAGGAACCGGTTGAGCAAGGGAAAAAATCCGCCTGCGGAAGCGACATTTACATTGCCGCTGCTAAAGCAGTCTCCGACGCAGCTGTTGAGAAAATGAAAGAAGGAGGCACATATGGCTGGTTTGGAGCCCGCTTGCCTTAACTTGATTAATAATCCTTTCTAAGGAAATAGTAATCAGGAGACTGGTTGAGTGTATTGAGCCTTTGCCGGCAGATGATACACGAAGGGGGCTTAAGTTACCTTGGCAAAGCAAATTGAGAAACGGCTTTATCCCGCATCAACTGCATTGTATCCTACGCCGGTGGTTCTGGTCACGTGCGGTGACTACATGGGCGAGATGAACGCAATAACCCTGGCATGGGTCGGGACCGTAGCTTCAGAGCCGCCGATGATTGCCATTGGCGTAAGGCCAACCAGGTATTCCTTTGGACTATTGCAGAGGTACGGGGATTTCGTTGTAAACCTTCCGACAGCGGATCATGTAGATATCTTGAATTACTGCGGAACAGTATCCGGCAGGACCGAGGAAAAGTTCAAAGGTGCAGGGCTGACTCCTGCCAGGGCAGACAACGTCAGGGCGCCGATCATTGCTGAGTTTCCGGTAAACATAGAGTGCAAGATCAGGAACAGGATTGCCTTGGGAAGCCACGATTTGTTTCTGGCGGAAGTATTGTGCGTGCATGTTGCGCCTGAAGTCTTGGTGCGTGGCGATGTAGATCCTGAAAAAATGAACCCCTTGGCATACTTCAAAGGCCTGTATTTTGCGCTGGGAGACCAGGTGGGCAAAACGCCCAGCAAATAGCGGCCCCGGTGCGGATTCGGTAGGCAAACTTAGTTGAGCTTCTGTAGGGAGGGGAAACCTATGGAGAGATTCGGTCGGCTGCAGACATTGGCAGTATCCCGGGAGGATTCTGCTACGGTTATCTCAGTTGCGCGTCAGGAGGCCCTTAATGCGCTTAACAAAGCGGTCCTGACCGAGCTTGAGACGGTGTTGGATGCTCTTACGGCTGATGGGCCCAAGAAGCCGCTTATCATCACAGGCGAAGGTGCCAGGGCTTTCGTAGCAGGGGCAGATATAGTCGAGATGGCTGATATGAACCCTGATGAAGCGCTGGAGTTTTCCCGGTTTAGCCAGAGGATTTTCTCGAAACTGGAAACGTTCCCTGCAGTTACGATCGCTGCGGTAAACGGGTATGCCCTTGGGGGAGGCAACGAGCTTGCCATGGCCTGCGACGTCCGCATCGCTGCAAGCAATGCCAGGTTTGGCCAGCCTGAGGTCGGGCTTGGGATAATACCCGGTTTTGGCGGCACTCAAAGGCTTGCGCGGCTTGTGGGTATGGCCAATGCACTCGACCTGATCCTGACAGGACGGATGATCAAAGCAGAGGAAGCTTTCAGAATTGGGCTTGTGCATAAAGTGGTTGATGAAGGCAAGGCACTGGAAGAAGCACTGAACTACGCCAAGGCTGTGATGAAGAATTCTCCCTTTGCAGTAGTCCAGGTCAAGAAGGTGATTTACGCCACTATAACCGGCAGGGATAACGGTATGGAAGTTGAGGCAGATCTGTTTTCAGCATGTTTTGCCCATCCCGACCAAAAAGAAGGCATGAAGGCGTTTCTGGAGAAGCGTCCGGCTGACTTCCAAGAGGAGGGATGACCCGGCCGGATTTCAGGGAAAAGCGCCCCCACTTTTTAACGATTGCGCTCCTTGATTCGATACAAGTAACGGGGCGTTTTCAGTGGCAAATGAACCGAAACACAATTACAAAGGCGGAATACTGAAAGTCATAGGCACAGCCCTTCTTCTGATTTGTCTGACGGCAGGTGCCTTCTTTGCAGGTTGGTACCTTTACACCATGAGGAACAGTGAGACCATGGTGTGCCTGACAATGATGTCAGAAGACGGGCTGCTTGTTTATAAGTTTGAGGGACCGGGTGATGTGCCCGACGCAGGC
Source organism: Bacillota bacterium (assembly GCA_012841065.1). GTDB lineage: Bacteria > Bacillota > Sulfobacillia > Fermentithermobacillales > Fermentithermobacillaceae > DTU015. The sequence goes on along the minus strand of DUVI01000042.1, from coordinate 74,582 downwards.
CAAGACAGCGACGGGGATGATCCCGGCGACATACCTGACACCGAACCTGATTGGAGATATGTACCTTTCGGACAAAGGGTGCGCGTTACCGGCGCTTCAGGCAAACGGGTTGCCCTTGATGAGATCTATACTTACCCTCAGGAAAAAGTGGTCGTAGAGCTGGTTATCGGGCCTGACGGCAATATTTCCAGAATATATCAAGTCCCGGAAGGTTTCGTGGCCAGAGGCGCAGTAGAGGGTAGGGAAAACGGCACGGTATATATTTCCGGCAACCAATATGTCATGGGTGAACAACTGGGCTTTAATTGGGAGCAAGGCGACCTTGTACAAGTCTACGGTGCCGGCGATGTGATAATATACGCCGAGGTTCTGGAAAAGGCCGGAACCTTGCAGGTTGTTGCCAACGTGGAAGGTGCCGAAGTATTCGTTGATGGCGAATACATAGGGGAGGCGCCTGTAACCGTAGATACCGTTCCCGGGATGAAGGACATAATGGTAAAATCCCAGGGTTACAAGACAACCACAACGCAGGTAATGGTCGAATCAGGACAATTGGCGGAAGTGTACGTTGATTTGCCTCTTGTGGTGGGCACATTGGAAGTAACCACCAATCCTGCAGGCGCGGACGTGTTCGTCAACCATGAACTCAAGGGTACCGCTCCTGCCAGCATCCAGCTCCCTCCAGGCGACTATGAAGTGTCGGTAGAGAAGTCCGGGTATTATTCCAGAAAGGCGACTCTGAGGATAGTGCAGAATACCTCAACGCCTCTCCACTTTAACCTGGCAGAGCAATCATCCGGTATAGGAGGCGTGACGCCTGGCTTACCGTCCCAGGAGCCCCAGATCTCAGGCACCAGGCTGACTGTGCTGAGCTACGATCCTTCTTCCCGTGTGCTCAAAGCTATGGACTCTAACCGTGTTCCGGTTAGTCTGGTAGTACCCAGGGATGTTCCCCTGGAAACCTCGTCTTCCGGCCGGGCCTCGTGGGACCGGGTCTTGCCTGGAGAAGAACTTGTCGTAGTGACAAGCGCCTCAGGGTATATTGAAAGCGCTACAAAGACCTACTCCCATGGGTATACCACCGGCGGGAAAGTGTTTGCCAAAGATGGCCAGGTGCTCAACATAGGCGACGACTGGACTAGATGTCTTATGAGCCCCAACGTGTTGATTCAGCACCGGTCCGATAATACATTGGTTAGAAACTTGGATGTAGGGGACACTGTTACAGTATACGGAACATCTGCTGATGACATCAGATATGTAGTAATCGAAGAGTCCTTGGGGGAAAAGACGGTACTTGAAGGCTACCTTGTAAAGACCGATAGCGGCCAAAGGATTTTTTCTGACGGCGCGCTTCTGTCGATTAGCATCCCAGGGATCATTGACGTAGTTGACCATGAAAACAAGGTTACTGATAAGGCTTCTGCAGTGCCCTCAGGTTCAAAACTCAAATTCTACAGAAACTCCCAAGGCGACATAGTGTGGGCCGAGTACATCTGGAAAGCCAACATATCCCTTGAGGGGCAAGTGGGGATCATGTCAGGGCCTGTGCTCACAATATTGCCATCGTGGGATGAGGTAACAATATCCGTGGACACCATTGTGTTCGTCGGCGAAACCAGAAGGCCCTTTTACGACGTAAAGACCGGAGATACGGTGCTGGTCGCCGGGCCTTCCAAGGTGGACACAAGGTTTGTCTGGATCAAGGACAGGATATCTTATGACCGCATAATTGAAGGGTTCATGGGCGGAAAAGAAGGCAGCAAGAAGCGGGTGTTTACTGAGGTTGACCGCAAGGGGTACCTAACCCAGTGGGTCGTGGATACTGACTTTACGGTCATAGATACAAAGCTGAACAAGCATATGCTTGCCGGCCAGCTCAATAGCGGGGATAAAGTGAGGCTTTGGCTGAGCGCCGGCGGCAAACCTGTATGGGGAGAAATGATTGCGCAAAACCGGATAAACCTCAGCGGGCATTTTCTTAGGGAGAAAGATGGGTATTACTACTTCACGGGACTGGAGAAGTTCGAAGTTTCAGAAGATCTGATCATCATCGGCCTGTTCAAAGACGAAGAACTCCAACCAGGCTCCCGGGTGCACGTAGGCGGCGACGGAAGGTTCGTGAACTACATCGAAGTCCAGGAGCTGGCGCAAGTGGTCGAGCGCAAGTGGTGGGTTGACGGCACGGTGATATCCGTTGACAGAAATGTGATGACGATTGCGACGGATCGTGGGCGGTTGCAGGAATTCGAACTGCCCAATGACACCTGGTATGTTGATTGGGAGGCAGGAGTTGACGGAAACGCCAGGGAAGTTAGCATTGGCGACGATGTGAAGATAGGCGTGGACCCTGACGGCGGGAAAGCACTGTTCATTGAACGCACCAGCACCCCCAGGTTCAGGGTGGAAGGCACAGTGACCGCGGTTTCAGGCAGGAGCCTCACCATATCAGGGGATTACGGCACCGTGAGAGTGGAGCTGAGATCGAGCGCCGATGTATACAAGGATGACGGAAGGGTTTCCCATAAGGATATCAAGGAAGGTGACAAGGTTCACGTTTCAGGCTCAAGTGCTGATTCCATCTACCTTGTGGTGGTAAAATCCTGAGGCACAGCAAGCATCCCCGCCTTGGTTGATATATGGTATAAATAGGTGGAGCTAGGTACCAATGTGGAAAGGGGGAGTGGCCCGTGGAGGTAAAGTATCTGGTTGACCCCCTGTACCGGCTTACCTGGGAAGATATCATGGAGTCATGCAAAGCTATCTGCAAGGAAGCAGATGCTACCTTCGGGCCACAGGCAGTTGTGGGAATTGCCGTGGGTGGGTTGATTCCTGCTACGATTATCGCGTCAATTCTGCAAGTGGACCTGTATCCCTGTCTGGTGACCCGCAAGCGGCGCGGGCGCATCGTCCACCAACGGCCTGAAGTGATCGTATCAGTAAGCGAACAGGTGAAAGGCCGGAGGGTGCTCGTTGTAGACGAGATGGTGATCACAGGCGAGACAATGCGCGTGGTATCCAGGGAATGCAAGAAGATCGGCGCAAAGCTTGTAAAAACCGCGTGTATTTGGGTATCCTCTGAAAGTTGGAAGCCAACGTTGTACGCCATGGAGAGCCATGGCTATGTCCAGTTTCCTTGGAATGTTGAGGTGCTTTCAGCAGGGCAGTTCATTCTGAACCCTGTTTACCAGGAATATATTGATTCGCTGGAGATGATAGACGGTTGAAACATAATATGGTGACTCTGGACGACGTCAAGGCTAACCCCGTGGTTGAAGCCTATATCAAGGCCGGCAACGACCATCTTGGCGCCCTTGGGTACACGGATCACGGATTAAGGCATGCCGGGCTTGTGGCGACCATTGCAAAGAACCTGTTGAGGAAACTCAGCCTCCCGGAACGGGAGCAGGAACTGGCCGCCATAGCGGGGTACCTCCACGATATCGGCAATGTGGTTTCAAGAAACTATCATGCCCAAGTAGGTGCCGCATTGGCCGAGCGCATTTTGTCACACATGGGGATGGATCCAAATGAGATCGCAATTGTCATGGGGGCCATAGGCAGCCATGACCCTGAGGACACGTGTCACGCGGTGTCCAACATTTCGGCTGCGGTTATCCTGGCAGATAAGTCCGACGTCCACCGTTCCCGGGTAAGGAACCCCGATATACACAATTTTGACGTCCATGACAGGGTAAACTACGCGGCCACGCGGTCGTTCCTGGAAGCCAAGTACGATGAAAAAGTAATTTCACTGCAGCTTACAATCGACACTGAGATTGCACCCGTCATGGAGTATTTTGAGATTTTCTTGACCAGGATGATTGCATGCAAGAGGGCCGCCGAGTTCCTGGGAACTACGTTTGAGCTTAACATAAACGACATAAGGCTGCTTTAGGGCGCCGGTATCCACTTTCATCGTGCCTCCGACAATGCCGGTTTACCCCCCCTTCCGTACAAGTTTGCTTGATGCGGATTTTGGCAGACGCGTCAGCAATACCCTGATTGCACCTTGATTGGTTATAATATATCCTTGTCCTTAGGAATTCACCGGTTTGAGTGATAAATCCCTTGCCGTTTGAGAGGAGAGGAAGTAGCGTGCGGGTGTTGGATGATAAAGGACGGGTTTTCGGAAAAATCAGCATCATCGATTTGCTCATGATAATAGTGCTGATTTCGCTGGCTGTGTGGTTCGGTTACTCAATGTTCGGCAGGAACTTGCATCAGGATGCAGCCCAGCGGCAGCAGGAGACTGAGATCGTTGTGGTGGTGAGCGGTATACGCCCCACTACTGCCGAAGCTATCGCCAAGGGTGGCAAAATCTTTGAGTTCAAAACCGGAGCTCTAGTCGGCGAAGTTGTCGGCGTAACCACCGGCCCGAGCAAGCTTTGGCTTGTGGAAGGTGATGGCAAGTGGGTGCAGTTTGAGTCACAGGACCGAGTGGACGCTTTTGTGACCATCCGTGGGACTGCCAGGATCGGCGAAGATGTGATCACCATGAACGGTGTTGAGATAAGGGTTGGGGCGAGCCTTGGCCTCAAGACGAAATTTGCCCAGTTCCAAGCACATGTCATGCTAATGGATCTTGACTTGGGAGGCGCTTCCCAGTGAAAACCGCAACTGCCGTCACAGAGGGGCATTGCAGGCAATCAGGCGGCTTGCAGGCGAGTTATACGTACAGGGTTTTCAAGGGCGCCGGCAGACGTCTTGAGCATGCCATCAGTGCTTTTTTTGCTTGGTTTGACAATGGGTTTAGACATAGCGTATGCGGTAGGGCAGCCTTGCTGGTTCAGGGGTGCCTTGCAAGATGGATTTCTGCAAGTTTTGGTATTCGGTGCCTCAAACTGCTGGCGGTGCCCCATGGCCGGTACGTAACCGAGGGTGCTTTCCTGGGTATAGTGCTTGGGTTAGGTGCCTTCTTGCCTACCGAGGCCCAGATGCTCTGTTTTGCGTTGTTCTTGTTTTTGTGGCTGTGGTGGCGGTGGGCGGATAAGGGTTCCGGTGTAGCCTGGCATCTTCCGTTCAACGTGAAGTTTCCTCTCATCGTGTTGTTCATGTTCATTGCCGGAGCTGCGGTTTCTTCAATAGTGCCCACGCGGAGCGTAATGAACCTGACCTTATGGTGTTTTTACGGATTGGTTTTTGCGGTCACGTTCGACATGGCCAAAAGGGGCGAAGAAGACAGCATCGTTTGGCCCTTCCTCACCGGAGCCACGTTGTCGGGCATGGTGGGGATCTACCAGTACCTTTCCGGGTGGCAAGCTACCAAGGCGTCATGGCTTGACGAAAAGTTTCAGGACGAGATTACCCGGGTAGTAGGCACCTTCGATAACCCCACGTTTTTTGCCGAGATGATAGGTTTGGCGCTGCCTTTGACGCTTGCCCTGCTCATCAGGAACAAGAGCCTCAGGGACAAAGGCATATTGCTGATTTACGCCGGGATACAAGGTGTGGCTTTGATACTTACGTGGTCAAGGGGAGCTTGGCTCGGCTTTATCGCTTCGTTTGGGCTGTTGGCAGTGCTATTTGACAAACGGCTGCTGCTAATGGGTTTGATTGCCGCCATGCTGGCAGTAATCATCGCCCCGCCCGTGCTTGTAGACAGGCTGCTTTCTTCCTTTAGCCTCGAGGACAGTTCCAACAGCTACCGGATGTTCATATGGCGCGGTTCTCTGGCACTGCTCAGGGAGTACCTTTTCAGGGGCGTGGGGCTTGGCGCAGACAGTTTTGCCCAAGTCTACCCTGAGTACATGATAGTTCAGACTCCGGCACCACACGCCCATAGTACCTACCTGCAGATGCTGATTGAACTCGGGCTGTTGGGTTTCCTGGCCTTGATGTGGTTGCTCATAGTATGCGGCTGGCAATCGCTGAGGGCCATATTCACCCAGAAGGGAAAAGGATTCGAGAGGTGGGCGAGGGTAGGGGTTTTGTCGGGAGCGGTAGCTGCCGTTGGCGGGCATATGCTCCAGGGCCTCGTGGAACATACCTGGTATAATCCACAGATAACCGTGGTTTTCTGGGCGTGGGTCGGCCTGGCTGTTGGCATATCTAACGGGATGGAGGCCAGGAGAGCAAGCAAATCATAAAGAATGGTGGTTCGTGTTACATGAGAGTGTTACACATAATCACTGATACCAACATAGGCGGGGCAGGCCGGTATCTGTTGAACTTACTGGTTCAGCCTGCGTTTGACGATATTGACGTTGTAGTTGCGTGCCCTGACGGCGACCTGGCACAAAGGATAGACAATGCGGGGCTCAAGAGGATAAACATATCTGGAAAGGATATATCCTTTTCAGTGCCCCTTACGTTTGAACTCATGAAGGTGATGAGGCAAATCACCCCGGCATTGGTTCACACCCACTCAAGCCTGTCAGGGCGGATTGCTGCAAGGGTGTTGAGAATTCCCGTCGTCTACACAAAACACAACCTGGTGAGAATCCCGTCGGCTTCAGGTAAGGTTCCCCCGCCTGCAGGCCCGCTCAAGCAGAAGATGAACAAGATGGCTGCCAAAACGCTGGCCGATGGAGCAATTGCCGTGTCCCAGGGCGTGTACGACGAGCTCCTGGAGTCCGGGCTTGATGAGGCCATGGTTTACTGCGTGCAGAACGGTATAGATCTTACCCCGTATAAGCCTGTGGATTTGGCCAAGAAGCGCGCTAAGAGTGATACGGTGGTGGTTGGCACGGTTGCCCGGCTTCACCGTCAGAAAGCCCTTGAAGTGTTGCTTGATGCGGCTAAACTTGTGGTGGTTTCGTTGCCCAAGGCGAGATTCGTCATAGGTGGAACCGGCCCTATGGAAGAGTTCTTGAAGGCGAGAATCGCCGAGTTGAAGTTGGAACCCTACGTCAAAATGGTGGGTTTCGTGGAAGACGTCCCCGGATTTTTGTCCAAACTGGATATCTACGCCCTGTCCTCTGATTACGAAGGATTGCCCCTTGCTGTGCTTGAAGCCATGGCAGCAGGACTTCCCATTGCCTCAACTGCAGTTGGCGGCGTACCTGAAGCGGTGATCGAGGGGGAAAACGGTTTCCTGGTTCCTCCCAGAAACAGCCGTTTGCTTGCCCAGGCAATTGTGAGGCTGGCAGTAGATCCGGAGCTTGCAGCCCGGATGGGCGCACAGAGCCGGAGGCGGATGGAAGAATTGTTCGACGCAAGAATCATGGCCCGCAAGACTGTAGAAGTGTATAGTCAGGTGCTGAAACACAGGGGATAGCCCTGGTTGTTTCAGCACCATCCCTTGAGTTCTCCTCAAGTCCGTCTGAATTGTGCCTGGTACAGGTTGGCGTACCGTCCGCCCAGGGCAACCAGTTCATCGTGGGTGCCAGATTCTGTAATCCGCCCGTCTTCTATTACCATGATGCGGTCGGCCGACCTGACAGTGGAAATCCTGTGGGCGATTATGAAAGACGTACGCCCTTTGAGCAGCGTTTTGAGCGCTTGCTGTATAAGCTGTTCCGTTTCAGGGTCGACGCTTGACGTAGCTTCGTCAAGGATGAGGATTCTCGGGTCGGCAAGAATTGCCCTGGCAAAGGCGAGCAACTGCCGCTGTCCTGCTGACAGGTTTGTACCCCGTTCTGTGACCTCTGAGTCATATCCTTTGGGCATACGTTCAATGAAATCATGGATGCATGCAGCTTTTGCTGCCCGGATCACTTCTTCCATAGTTGCATCCGGTTTTCCGAACAGCAGGTTATGCTTGATTGTGCCCGAGAAAATCAACGTGTCCTGGAGCACGATACCCAGCTGGCTCCGGTAAGACGGCAAACTGACTTCTGCGAGGTCATAACCGTCAACGGTCACTTTCCCCGATGAAGGCTGGTAGAATCTTGCCAACAGGTTGATAATGGTTGTCTTGCCGGCTCCGGTGGGGCCCACCAGCGCAATGGTCTCTCCCGGGCTCACTCTGAAATCTACGTCCACAAGCACAGGTTCACCGGGTTTGTAGGCGAAGGACACGTTTTCAAATACAACTTCCCCTTCTACCCGTGGGAGATCAATGAACCCCTCCTGCAGGGAAGAGCCTGTTTCCGGCTTGAGATCAAGGATAGTAAACACCCTTTCAGCTGAAGCCATGGCCGAAAGAATCTGGCTCCAAACCCTGGAGAAGGTGCTTATGGGGGACCAGAACTTGCCCAGGTAGTTCACAAATGCCCAGACCAAACCAATGGTCATGGTGCCTTGAACCACCGCGTTTGCCCCGTACCAGATCACGATAGTTGTGCCAACGGCGCCGACGATATCAGTGAGCGGCCAGAAAGCTTGGTCCAGCCGGATAGCACGCATGTATGCATCGAAGTATTTCTTATTAAACCCGCTGAACTTAGTGCTGTTGTGTTTTTCATATCCATACGCCTGGATTACTGACAAACCTTGTATGGTTTCGTTTAAATGGGCATTGATGCTTGCAACCGCCTTGCGGGTGTCTCCCCAGGCATCCTCAAGCACCCACCTTACTTTTGTCAGCACAAACGCCAGCACCGGTATTGTCACAAATGACAGCAGCGCCATCCTCCAGTTCAGGTACAACATTATCCCCACGATGCCTATCAGGGATAATAACTGGCTTATAACGTTCACAATTCCTGACGCTGCCAAGTTGCCTATGTGATTTACGTCATTGGTAATCCTTGAAACGATCTTTCCCACGGGCCTGTGATCGAAAAACGCAAAAGGAAGGGACTCTATGTGTGTAAACAGGCTTTGCCTGAGATCATAGAGCACTTGCTGGCCCAGGAAGTTTATGGTGCGTATCTGGGCCCGGGATGCTGTCCACTGGATAAACCGCAGCGTCAGGAGCACGGCTAGTGTAATCACCAGGGTCCGTGTGTTTCCTGTCATGACCCCGTCATCGATAGCTTTCCTGAACAGCAAGGGCTCCAACAGGCCTATTATTATCCCTGTAAGTGTAAGGATTGAAGCTACTATGGCAGTTTTCCTATATGGCCGGGTATATCCCAATATCCTAAGGAAATATTCCATATTAAACGGCCGTTCTTCTGCCTCTTCAAGTAGTTCATCAAGATCGTATTCTGACATAACCCAGGCGGCTAACCAATGGCCGGTGACTCCGGCCGCCCTTTGCAGTCAGCCGCCTTTTCCTCCCTTCGTTTGCTCATACATTCTTGCTTACTTGATTTTGGGCACTTTCCAATTCAAAGCTTAAGGCCAGCTCAACGTCTTGTTCCGCAAACTGGCTTTCGAATAGCTTCTTATAGAACCCAGGTTGAGCCAGCAGTTCAAGATGAGTGCCTACCTGCGATATCTTTCCGTCTTTTAAGATCACAATCTTGTCCGCATCCCTTATGGTAGACAGTCTCTTGGCGATGATGAGGGTGGTCCGGTTTTCCATTACATGGTTGAGCCCTTCCTGGATCAAGTATTCGGTTTCTGTGTCCACGCTGGACGTTGCTTCGTCAAGTATCAAGATTTTAGGGTCGGTCAATATAGCCCTGGCGAGGGCAACCCGTTGTTTCTGGCCGCCTGAAAGCCCGATTCCCCTCTCACCCAGAGGCGTATCGTAACCCTTGGGGAATTCAGATATGAATGCGTGGGCCTGCGCGAAATCTGCCGTCTGGATGACTTCATCAATCGGGGCGTCAGGTTTGCCCAATGATATGTTTTCCCTGACAGTGGCAGAGAACAGGAAGTTCTCTTGAAGCACGAGCCCGATACTTTTCCTCAGGGATTTCAGAGATATATGCCTTAAGTCGTAACCGTCAATGGTGATACGGCCTGCAGTCGGGTCGAGAAACCTGGGGATGAGGTTGACCAGGGTTGATTTTCCTGAACCTGTCCCGCCCACTATAGCAACGGTCTCACCGGGAAGTATTTCGAGGTTTATGTTTTCTAAGGTCCTGCGGTCATCGCCTGGGAACGCGAAGTCCACATTTTCAAACACTATGTGCCCTTTTGCCTCTTCCAGCTCTACAGGCGACGGGCAATCCCTGATTTCAGGTTGGGTATCAAGCAGCTCGAAAAGGCGCGGTGCCGCTGCCAGAGCTTGCTCTGCCATGTTCACAAGCCATCCCAGCATCCTGACTGGCCATATGAGGCTCCACAGCAGCGAATAGAACGCAAACAATGTTCCGACTGTCATCTGGCCGGAGAGCACAAGGAATCCACCGTAACCTATCATGCTTACCGCCGACAAGTCTGTGAGCAGCTCAAGGAAGGGCTGAGCTGTTGCTTCGATATCTGCCCGTCCCAAGTTTGCTTTGTAGTGCTCCAGGTTCTTTTGTGCAAATCTTTCGATCTCCTCAGGTTCTCTGGCAAAGGCCTTTACTACCCTGATCCCTGTGATGTTTTCCTGGAGGGTTTCTGTCAACTTGCCCATCTTTTCTCTAACGTTTCTCCATGCCGGCCTTACGCTCTTATCGAACCAGAGCACGGTACGGAACAAGAAAGGGAAGGTTACCACCGTGGCCAGCATCAACCGCCAATTCAGGTACGCCAGGTATGAGCTCACTCCCAGTGTCATGAGCACCGTGCTGACCAGAAACAGGGCGCCCCATCCAATAAAGTCCTGAACTGTGTGGATATCACTGGTGAGCCTTGACATTACCTGCCCCGTCCCCATGGTTGAGAAGTATGATGGCGGAAGGGTCTGAAGGTGGTCGTGAATCTCCTGCCTCATCTGATAAATCACTTTTTGCCCTATGAGTTCTGATGTGTACCATTGAATGTAGTTTGCAATTCCTTTCAACGCCGCAACACCCACGAAACCCAGGCACAGTTTAGCCAGCAGCGACATGTCATGCTGGGGCAATGCTACGTCCACTATGTTCCGGAGCAGCATGGCTGGTGACATTTCCAGCACTGTGGCGGCTGTCATAGCCAGCACCACGATGATTACGCCTATCCAGTGCGGTTTCAAGTATCCGAGAAGCCTCTTAAGGTCTGACATGAGTCTTACCCCTTTATACCTATATGCAACTAAAGTCTTGTAGAAAAAACACAACACAAAACGCCGTCAGTTCATGTATTGGCATCTGGTTGGGAATTGAGGATTAACCGGGTGGTTACCCGGCATGAACCCCGGTCGTTTCCGAAGCTATCCCATGAGGCTAGGAGATGGGCACGGCTTCAACTCCTCACAAAGGTCTTGGTCTATTACTGCCTAATCATGAGCCCACAAAGATATACCACAAAACACCAAACGGCGCAATAGATTGAAGATTTAACCGAAGAAAGGCCTCCGGCGCTGCCTGGGCTGCCGGAGGCGCTTGAGTGCGCTCCTACACCTGCTTAACCCTGGCTTTCCACTTGTGTCATCAGAGTCTGAAGGGACTCTTTGGCGTCACCTAAGAGAAGCACCACATGGGGCATCTCGTAGAGGGGGTTGTCTACCCCGGAGTAACCAGGCTTGGTGTCCAGGTTGCACACGATCACTCTTTTCGCCTTGTCAACATTAAGTATAGGCATGCCGTAGATGGGAGTGTCTTCCGCGGTGTTTGCGGCGGGGTTGACCACGTCGCATGCTCCCACCACTATGGCGACGTCAGTTTCAGGAAATTCCGGATTGATGTCGTCCATTTCGCACAATTTGTCGTACGGGACGTCAACTTCGGCCAGGAGCACGTTCATGTGTCCGGGCATCCTGCCGGCCACAGGGTGAATGGCGAACTTGACCTCTGTGCCTCTGGCCTCCAGGGCGTCCATGAGCCGCTTGACATGTTGCTGTGCCTGGGCAATTGCCATGCCGTAACCGGGCACAATTGTGACCTTCTTGGCCTTGGTCAAGGCTTCTCCCAAGGACTCCTTGCCCACTTGCTGAGGGCCTTCAGGAGCAACGCTTTGTCCTGCTGCCTCCGGTGCCGTTTGAGCTGCGGCTTGGCCTTCAACAGCCTGCAAGAGCTGGGTCAAGGACTCTTTTGCATCCCCCAAGAGCAGCTCCACATGGGGCATCTCGTAGAGGGGGTTGTCTACTCCTGAATAACCAGGCTTGGTATCCAGGTTACATACGATGACGTTATTCGCCTTGTCCACGTCAAGTACGGGCATGCCGTAGATGGGCGTATCTTCTGCGGTGTTTGCGGCAGGGTTGACCACGTCGCAAGCACCTACCACTATGACAACGTCAGTGTCCGGAAATTCAGGGTTGATGTCGTCCATTTCGCACAGTTTGTCGTACGGGACATCAACTTCAGCCAGGAGCACGTTCATGTGTCCGGGCATCCTGCCGGCCACAGGGTGAATGGCGAACTTGACCTCTGTGCCTCCGGCCTCCAGGGCGTCCATGAGTCGCTTGACATGTTGCTGTGCCTGGGCAATTGCCATGCCGTAACCCGGTACGATGATCACGCGGCTTGCATCCCTAAGCATACGCCCTGCAGGGAAGGCCTCACTTGTTTCGTCTGCGGGAGTTTGAGGTGCTCCGGGTGCTTCCGCCTCAGGCGCAACTTCAGGCACTGCTTCTTCTGCAGGTGCTTTGGGAGCTTCCGCCTTCGGTTTGGACGATGGCTTAGCGATGGCACCGCTCAAAACGTTGGCCAGTGACCTGTTCATCGCCTTGCACATTATTTGGGTGAGGATAAGCCCTGAGGCCCCTACGATAGCTCCTACTGCTACGAGCAGCGGGCTTGAAATCGTGAAACCTACAATAGACCCTGCCAGTCCTGAGAATGAGTTCAGGAGCGAGATGGTGATGGGCATATCAGCTCCGCCGACCCTTATGGCAAAAAGCACGCCATATACAAGGGATATGATGAGTACGAGCAGTGATATCGGCACTACTGCGGCATCAAAGTAAAGCGTTGCAATCCCCAAGCCAAACATGGCCACAATGCTCAGGTTGGACCAAAGGTTATGGTTGGGAAGGTGTACAGGTATCTGGGTCATGCGCCTGTCGAGCTTTGCAGCAGCTATCATGCTGCCACTGAACGTCACGCCCCCGACAATGAGCCCCAGTTGGCCGCTGAGCTTGTTGAAGGTAGCCATGTTCTGGTATTTATCCATGACTTCAATCATGGATACCAATGCCGAGGCGCCGCCGCCGAACCCATTGAGCAGAGCTACCATTTGCGGCATCTGTATCATTTTGACTCTTACACCGATCACCCAGCCTAAGGCCGAACCAATTGCCATTGCTGCCCAGAGCACGGGCACATTCAAGATAAGGTTGTTCCAAAGGGTCAGCACTATGGCGATGAACATGGCCAAGGCACTTAGCCGGTTGCCGCGAACAGCAGTCCGGGGAGAACTCATCCATCTAATGCCAAGGAGGACCAACCCTGAAAGCACGATCGAAACTACAACATATACTTGATCCATCTCGACACCCCGTTAATCTATTCTTGTTTCTTAAACATCCTCAACATCCGGTCTGTAACCACAAATCCACCTACCAGGTTGATGCAAGCCAGGACTATGGCTACAAACCCAAGTGCCTTGCTCCTCAAGCTCACCGCGAGGGCAGTGGACACCAGGGAACCAAGGATTGTAACGCCTGAAATGGCGTTGGAACCTGACATAAGGGGTGTGTGAAGCAGTGAAGGCACTTCGCTAATCACCTTATACCCAAGCCAGGTTGCAACTGCAAACACGACGACCTGAATAAGTACATCCATTAACGCCACTCCTTGAACGATTAGTTAAGTCCCATAGCTTCCCTTGCTCCGGCGTGAACCAGTTCGCCGTCTTTGCATACCAGTGAGGATGCAGTAATCTCATCTTCGAGATCAATCACGATCTTGCCGTCCTTCACGATGTTTGAAACGTAATTGAGCACGTTTCTTGCGAACATGGTGGTTGAGCTTTCGGGAACCATTCCGGGGATGTTCTTGGTTCCGTCTATGCTTACACCGTATTTTTCAATTACTTCTCCGCCTACGGTCAGTTCGCAGTTTCCGCCTTGGTCAATGGCGACGTCAACGATTGCAGAACCGGGCTTCATTGCTTTGACCATTTCTTCAGTAATCAGTACCGGTGCCAGCCGTCCTGGTACCAGAGCCGTAGCTACGACAATGTCTGACTTGATGATGGTGTCTTTGATAGCTTCCCGTTCTTTGATTAGCCATTCTTCAGGAAGTGCCTTGGCGTAACCGCCTTTACCGATTGCCACTTCAGCCGGGATACCTGTCTCAACCGGCCTTGCTCCCAAACTCTTGGCATGCTCTGCTGCGTCAGGCCTGATATCCACTGCGTGAACAACGGCGCCCAGCCTCTTCGCAGTCGCAACTGCCTGGAGTCCGGCAACACCGGTTCCCAACACTGTGACTGTAGCGGGAGGGATCATACCTACTGCTGAGCCGATCATGGGCATGAACTTGGGCAGACGGTTTGCGGCCATGAGTACAGCTTTGTACCCGGCTACTGTGCTCATGGAAGTCAAAGCGTCCATAGCCTGGGCTCTTGAAATTCTGGGAATCCCGTCCAGGGTGAGAGCAATAACGCCTTTTGCAGATAGATTCTTGATCATCTCGTGGTTTGCCGGAGCAGCAGGGTGCAAGAAGGTGATAAGCACTTGGCCTTCACGCATGAAATCCACTTCGTGCTTGTTCTTGCCGGAGTTGAAAAGGGGCTCCTTGACTTTGAGGATAATGTCCGCCTGTGCGAACAGCTCCTCAACATCGTCGACTATTACCGCGCCGGCATTTGAATATTCAGAATCCGGGAAATAGGACCCGATGCCTGCACCTTTTTCCACCAATACTTTGGCACCGGCGGCTACCATCTTTTTTACCGTTTCAGGAATAGCTGCTACGCGTCTTTCACCTGGCATGATTTCTTTCAGGACGCCGACAACCAGACCTTGGAATTGCATGAGCAATGACCTCCTTAACGTTTTGGGGAAGCATGGTTGTATTATGGAATCCGGTCAGTTTGTCTCGGAATATGAACCGTGATGCGGACAGTACTTCTGCCTCCCATCAGATCTTGATTCTACAACGAAGGAGATAATCCTCTTTTTTGTGTTTGATGTTATGATTTCGTAAGGTACCATAGTGTTGAGTTCAAATTTCTTTGAAAAAGGGATGAGATTGTGTCAAAGAAAGGGATGGCGAGGGCTACTGTAATAGTCTCGGTTCTGGGTGTACTTTCGAAAATCATGGGTTTTGTGCGTGAGCAGCTCTTAGCTTGGTTTTTTGGGGCATCAGGGCTCACTGATGCGTATGTTGTAGCTCTTGCCATACCTACAGTGCTTACCGGACTTATTTCCAATCCGGTGTCGACTGCGTTCTTGCCGGTTTTTGCCTCATACGCAGCTCAAGATGACAAGAAGGGTGCGGCAAGGTTGGCGTCGTCGGTGATTACCTTGTCTGTTGGCGTGTTCCTCTTTGCAGGATTGGTGGCTATCCCGTTTGCACCTGCTCTGGTGAGGTTGTACGCGCCGGGTTTCTCAGGCGATGTGTTTGACAGTGCAGTGGGACTCACAAGGCTTTTCTTTCCTGCGTTTGCATTGCCGCTTCTAGGTGCGTTGTACAAGGGTATACTCAATACCTACAAGCAGTTTACCGTACCCGGAATAGCTCCCTTCGTTCAAAACCTTTGCATCGTCACTCTTACAGCCCTCTTAGCTCCTAGACTGGGTTTGGGTGGTCTGGCCATCGCCACTGTGGCAGGTTACCTGTCATATAATGCAATTCAAACCCCTTGGGTGCGGAAGTTGCGCCTGGGCCTCCGCTTCCGGCCTGAGGCTGATCATGGCACCAAGCAAGTGTTCAAGCTGGCACTTCCCCTTGTGGTAGGGGGGCTTGCAACCCAGCTGTACACCCTTGTCGACAAGAATCTGGCGTCAAGGCTTGTCCCCGGCTCA
This sequence comes from Bacillota bacterium, assembly GCA_012841065.1. Taxonomy (GTDB): domain Bacteria; phylum Bacillota; class Sulfobacillia; order Fermentithermobacillales; family Fermentithermobacillaceae; genus DTU015. Next base: position 58,822 of record DUVI01000042.1, on the reverse strand, counting down.
ATAGCTGCCCTGAATTTCGCCGGCAGGATACGGTCGCTGCCCCTCGATCTGTTCGTCACCGCCGTAATCACGGTGGTATTTCCAACCCTGTCTGAAATGTGGGCGCGGAAAGACCATGAAGCTATGGGTGAGACCCTCATTACCGGGGCGCGTTATGCACTGTTTGTGTGCGTGCCTTCTGCGGTTGGGCTTACGGTGCTCGCCAAGCCCATTGTCAGGATTGCCTTTGAGAGGGGCGCGTTTACAGGCACAGCCACTTTGCTTACTGCCGGTGCCCTGTCGATTTACTCCCTCGGAATCGTAGGGTTGGCGCTTGCCAGGATTGTTGACGTGGGTTTCTATTCGAGCCAGAATACATGGTATCCTGTGGTACTTGCCTTTGGGGTTTCGTGTGTCAATATTGTACTTGACCTTGTGTTTGTCAACTCCTTGGGGCATCTTGGCCTGGCGCTGGCCAATGTACTGGCGTCGTGGATAGGTGCCGTGGCCGGCCTGATGTTTTACACAAAGCATATTGCTGGAGTTAACTTCAGGCAGCTCGCCGGATCTGGTCTGAAGATACTGGTTTCATCTGCAGTAATGGGTATGTGCGCATGGGCGCTTGGGACATATTCGGGCGTGACAGCCGGTACAGGCAGCATGAAGCACGACATATTGTTGACCTTCTTGGTTGTAGGGGCTTCTGTTGCGGTGTACCTGGCGTGCGCCTTCATCCTCAAATGTGAAGAGATCGTACTCATAACAAATCTTGTAAAACGCAAGTTGGGTAGTCCGCAGGATATATCAGGTTAGAATCCCAACTGCGTTCACGAAAGGAGAGCTTTTTATGAGACCTATAAGCTCAGAAGACTTATATCTCATGAAATGGGTGCGGGATCCTCAAATATCCCCTGACGGAACCAAGGTATTGTTCGAAGTCAAGACAGTAACTGACAAGGGTACGCTGAAATCATACAAGACCCAAATATACATGGCTCATCTGGATAACGCCCAGGTGGAACCCTTAAAGCTTACCTCAGGTACGGGAAACGATACTTGCCCCAGGTGGTCGCCTTGCGGGACGAAGGTAGCTCTTGTATCTGACAGAGATGACGACAAGAACCAGTTGTATATTCTGCCCCTTGAGGGGGGCGAAGCGGCTAAGGCTACATCGATAGAAGGCGGGGTACGCAACCCAACCTGGTCCCCTGACGGCAAGAGAATCGCCTTCAGTGCCCTTGGAAGCGACGGATGCAAGCATTCAGACTCAAACAACCGTTCCGGAGTGAGGGTGATTACCCGCCTAAGACATAAACTGGACTCCGTCGGGTTCCTTCCGGAAAGCAACTACCAGATTTTTGTGTTGGATCTTGAGTCCGGAGACGTGACTCAGATTACCACCGGCCCCTATGACTGCCTTGAACCAGAATGGTCTCCTGACGGCGGATACATAGCTTTTGTATCTTCCAGGTTTCCCGATCATGAGCTTTCGTCGGTGAGAGATATTTGGGTGGTACCCGCAAACGGCGGCGAGATGAAGCGACTTACGTCAAGCGACGCAGTACTGTGTTCACCTTCATGGTCTCCCGACGGCAAGCTCATCGCGTGCTACGGGCATGACAATGAATACAAGGGCGCCACCGTTCCAGGGGTATGCCTGGTAGATCCGGAGGGAGGGCCTGTCAGGTTCCTGACAAGGCCTGCGCAACTCGGGGTTGGGCAGACTGCCACATCTGATATGGTGTCTGCTTCCGGTTCAAAACCGGTTTGGTCAGCCGACGGCAAGACTGTATTTTTCACAGCCCTGAATAGCGGAGCAACCGGGCTTTACAGCGTTGGTGTTGATACCATGGCCGTCAGCCCTATTGTGGACGGAAAGTGCGTGATCTACGGTTGGAGTAAGTCTGCTTCTTGTGACAAGTTAGCCGTTGCAGTTACTTCGCCGGACATCATATGTGATATTTGGTGTGTTGATTTGAGCATCGAGACCTCAAAGCCGGAAGACACGGTGTTGGAGGTTAAAGCCGGCAAGGGCGAAGTGCGGCGGATAACTCAAGTCAATCAAGAACTGCTTGAGTGCCTGTATCTAAGCCGTCCTGAAGAAGTAGAGGTGGAAGCGTACGATGGGCAGAGACTCCAGGCGTGGGTTATGAAACCCGTCGGGATGCAGGACGGAAACAAGTACCCGCTTGTGCTGCAAATACACGGCGGACCCCACTCAGCTTACGGATTTGCTTTCTTCCACGAATTTCAGGTATTAGCTGCACGAGGGTACGGAGTGATTTTCGGCAACCCCAGGGGGAGCACAGGGTACGGACAGGAATTTGTGGCCGCCACGCGGCATGATTGGGGAGGCGCCGATTTCAGGGATGTAATGGCCATTGCAGATTTCGCAGCCAAAATCCCCTGGGTAGACAACGCCAGGATGGGAGTAACCGGGGGCAGTTACGGCGGCTACATGACAAATTGGATAATTGGGCACACCAACAGGTTCAAAGCCGCTGTTTCATGCAAGAGTACATGTAACCGCTTCAGCCAGTTTGGAACCAGTGATTACGCTTACATGAACGGCCAGTTCGAATTTGACGGGGATCCGTGGGACAACTCTGAGGCCTACCTGTCCAGGTCACCTATTATGTATGTAAGGAACATTGAAACCCCTCTTCTGCTGATTCACAGTGAAGGGGACTTGAGGTGTCCCATAAGCCAGGCAGATGAAATGTTCGTGGCGCTTAAGAAACTCGGTAAACCTGCCGTCATGGTCAGGTTCCCGGGCGGGAACCATAACCTGTCCCGGACAGGCAAACCGTTACACCGGGTGGAGAGACTGGAATACATTGTGGCTTGGTTCGACAGATATATGGGTCCCGGGGACGACTATTCAGTGCCCCTGGCGAAGCCGGCAAACATAGTACTTATGCTTCCTGCCAAGCCGGCATCAGTAGAAGGTGAGGCCTGTCATGAAGAAGAGGTGCCTTAGGCCATACACGTCCAAGGAAATATGGGGGTATCACGAGGACACAGCCGGCGAACTCAAACTAGCCAAGGCGCTCAAGAAGGCAGGGGTTTCGTTTGAAAGGGAAGTGTCCATAAATCATTTCACAGTTGACTTTCTGGTGGATGAGTGGCTCATCGTCGAGGTAGACGGGTGGAGCCACCTCACATCTTCTCGTCAGGTTGAGGACAAGAAGCGGCAATCTGAGTTGGAGGCCTGGGGGTTCTCGGTGATACGCGTCCCTGCCATGGAAATTTCACACAGGGCAGGCCTCAAGCAGTGGGTAAACAAAGTCGTGAAGTTATCCAAGCAGGGCCCGCCCGGCTTGACCCAAGGAGGGTTCGAGAACATCCATCTCAAGCAATCAGTTGAACGGGCCCGCGATCAACTCAGGGAGCAAGCCAGAAAGGCAGGACTTCGTGTTCAAAGGCAGAAGCGTGAGGCGAGCCGCTCCTGGCACGACGGGTCGGCCGTTGGGGCCCGGAGATATTCAGGTACAGAGGAAAGCATGGATGACTACTTCGGCCCCGAGGCGGAAGATTTCGGGAAATTGCTGGAGCAGTATGACTGGAGCAAAGCTCCTGTCAAGGAGGAATCTGAAGAGAGGCAAAACGCGCGGAAACGTCGTAGACATAAGTGAATCCTACGTGTTAGCTTGGTACATTCACAAAACATCCGGGAGGTGAGGCCAATGCTTATACTGGTGGTGCTGTTGCTTATTCCGGTGGTGATATTTGCCGTTCAAAATGCGCAGCTGGTTTCCATTACCTTCTTGAGTTGGAGCTTGTCGCTTAACATGGCCATCGTGGTGTTGGGTTCTTTGTTGATTGGCCTGATTGTGGGAACGGTTTGGTCTTGGTTCAAGGGCGCCAAAACCCGTGGGCAGGTGAAGCAGCTCACCAAGTCCCTTGAGGCGTCAACCAGACAAGTCACTGAACTTGAGCGAGCATTGAAGGAACAGAAGGAGAAAACAGATATATTGGCAGCTGAGGCTGACAGGTTGGCGGCTGAGTTGGAGGCGTTAAGAGCTGTCGGGATGGAGAGAGACATTCCGTAATCAAGATGAAAAAGGACACACTATTTGCTGGATCTTTCTTGACAAACATAGCAGGAGCTTATGCCCGGTGGAACCACCCTGTGGCCGTCGATCCGGACCAAGTGGATATTCTGTCAGAGATGCTGGATGTTCCTACGGAAACTGCTTCATTGCTGCTAAGGCGGACCGGGGGATGTATCCAAGCTGCTGTAGACCTTTGGGGAGGCAAGTCAACTCTTCCCGAATTTGCCGCCCTTCCTGGGATGAAGGAAGCGGTCGGAATACTTGGGCAAGTTGCCGGGTCAGGGGACAAGGTGCTCATATACTCAGATTTCGATGCGGATGGCATAACCTCCGCAATGATCCTCAAAGAAGGTTTGGAACTTGCAGGTATACATAATGTTGAGGTTTTCTTCCCGTGTAGGTTTCAACATGGTTACGGGTTTCACGCCGACTTGATAGACAGGTTTCATTCCCAAGGAGTCACCCTGATAATTACGGCTGACTGTGGGATTACCGGTTGGGATGCATGTGAGAGAGCCAAATCACTGGGGATCGATGTGATTATCACAGACCATCACAGGCCTGGCGCTTCCTTGCCTGACGCGCTTGCAATCATAAACCCGTGGTTGCCTTCGTGGGAGGCGTTTGGTCTTCAATCCCTCACAGGTGCCGGAGTTGCGTATTTGTTGGCCAGGGCGTTGCTGGAACAAAGGGGCTCGGAGGATATGGTATCCTCCGATTGGGGTACAGATATGCTTGCCCTGTCCATTGCGGGAGACGGCCACCCTGTGACAGGGCTCAATCGTTTGTGGGTGAGACAAGGCGTGAGGCAGCTACAACACACCTGCCGCCCAGGAATCTTTGCCCTGCTGTGCGTTTCAGGGATTTTCAAGCTTGGAGGAGATCTTGGCCAATGCAGCTGTGCAGCTACTGAATTGCTTGAAAGCAGTCCGGATGAATCTCTTGGCCTTGGGAGATTGGATGAACAAACACTTGCGGGTGTGGTTGAGGTCCGGGACCTGGAGTTTGAGCGGGATGTTGTGTTTGCATTGGTACCCAGGATTAACGCCGCCGCCCGGCTAAGCCATGCCCGGGATGCGTTCAACCTGCTTTGTGAGGATGATCTGCACAAGGCTTTTGAGATGGCACGGGAACTGGACCGGCTCAACCGCCAGAGGCGTAAGATTGAGCTGGTCATGCTTGAGGAATGTTATGAAAGAATCGACAAGCTCGCAATTGGAGTCTTGTCAGATGCATGCCAGGGAGCCGGTGGGGGTTATCCGGGATACCCCCGGTACTCCATCTGTGAGGTTGGAGCTTCGTGGCACCAAGGGGTTGTAGGTATCGCCGCGTCCAAGGTAAGAGACAGGTACTGGCGGCCTTGCGCTTTGATTGCAGGCGAAGGTCGGGTGCTTAAGGGCTCAGTGCGCGGGATCCCGGGACTCAACGTTCACCAGGCCTTGTCAGAGTGCAAGGATTTCCTGGTCACTTACGGCGGCCATGAAGCTGCAGGAGGATTTTCGGTCCGCAGTGAGCACGTGTCGGCGTTTGCAGACAGATTTGAGGCAGCTGTGAGGCAGCTTTTGGGAGATAAATTGATCGAACCGACGTTACAATTAGACGGACTGGTGAGTGTTGAAGATTGTCGTGAGGAAACGCTAATGCCTTTGGTATTCCTGGAGCCCTTTGGAACAGGAAATCCCAGGCCCTTGTTGGGGCTTTTCGGAGGCAAGATTACCGGCGTAAGGCTGATCGGCAAGACGCAGGATCATCTTGAACTCACGATTGGCGGTACACCCAACCCGGTCAGGCTGGTATGGTTTGGTGCAGGCCACAAGGTTTCAGAGGTATGTCTTCCCGGAGCTTGCGACGTGGTTTTTGCTCCCAACCGCAATACATTCCTTGGCCGGGATACGGTTTCCCTGTTTGTAGAGGATGTCCGCCTTCCCTGGAGCAAGTTGGGCCAAAAATACATGAGTCTGGCGCGGTATATCCCAGACCGTGGGCCTACGGTTTTCTACACGTGGAGCCGTGATGCCGCAGCCGCCATGTGGGTTGCGCTGAGACGCCTCGGTATCGAAGCCGGTTTGCACTTGAGCACACACAACGGTGCGCTTGCCCACAATGCAAAGGTCATTCTCGAGAGGGAAAACGGGGTAGTTGTATCTGATGCTCCCTGGAGTCTCGTGGAAGAGGACATCGGACGTGGGGCTAAGCTCGTGGTGGTTCACCCGCCGATTTCCCGGAAATCCAATGACAAACTCGCGGATCTATCAACGTCCCAGGGGATAGAGAGCATCTTTCCCGATGGTTATGCGGAAGATTCAATCACGTGGCTTCTTGCCCGTTATCCTTCAAAGGAATACGTAGAGCAAGTGTGGAAGTTTCTCATTAGGCCGGGTAGCGGATGTATTCCTGTCTGGGAGGCCGGCCCCTTGTATTCACACGAGTTTGTGGAACTTAAGGATGCCGCTTACGAGCAGCACTTGGTGCTCTTGGAGTCGTGTATTTCCATTATGATGGAACTGGGTATGATATCTTTCGATGTTGTTAACCGGATACCCATGTTTGTCTTACACAGGCCCAAGGGACAAGTAAGCCTTTCAGGCTCACCCTTGTATGTGAAAGGGCGCAAGCTCCGGAAGGCTGCCGGGCGGCTGATGGAACGATTTTAGGGAGGGATAAAGCATGGGGGAAAGCGTCGAAAAACAAATAATGTCGAACATTAGGGTGATCCCGGATTTTCCCCAGGAAGGGGTTAGTTTCAAAGACATAACTCTCCTTCTGAAAGATCCTGAGTTGTTCAAGAAGTGCATAGATGCTCTCAAGGATGTATGCGAACAGATCGACTTCGATGTGATCGTGGCGCCAGAAGCCAGGGGGTTCATCATAGGGAGCGCACTTGCTTACGCCATGGGCAAAGGGTTTGCTCCGGTCAGGAAGAAAGGGAAGTTGCCCTGGGATACCCTCCAAGGAGAATACGAGCTGGAATATGGAACTGATACCCTTGAGATACATAAAGATGCTGTAGAGCCCGGGCAACGGGTATTGGTAGTGGATGATCTGCTTGCCACGGGAGGTACCATTGCCGCTACCATCGATATGGTCGACAAACTTGGCGGCGAAATCGCCGGTGTGGTGTTTTTGATTGAGTTGACTTACATTCCAGGTAGGGCTAATCTATCTAAAATGGGGTATGAGGTTTATTCAGTGGTTAAGCTCGAAAGTTAGCAACTTGCACGGTTGCTTTGAATGGCAAGCTTTGCAAATAGCAAGATTTTGCAAATAGCAAGATTAGGGTGCAATTCAATAGGATAGTCAGAAAAAGCGACATTCGGGCTAAACGGCAAACCAGGAATGTCGCTTTTTGAAAATACGAGGAGGAGGCCATGGCAGTTACCAAACTGCAAGATGACATAGGTGCTTACTTGTCGGACCAGGACAAGCAACTGGTCCAGAGGGCCTATGTTTTTGCTGCCAAGGCTCACCAAGGGCAATTCAGGTTATCGGGAGAGGAGTATATTGAGCATCCGGTTGCTGTAGCCCGGATACTGTCCGAACTGGAAGGGGATGCTCATACCCTCGCCGCTGCCCTGCTTCACGATGTAGTGGAAGATACTGACGTTACAATTGAAGAGATACGGCAAGAGTTTGGCGTTGAGATAGCCAGATTGGTCGACGGGGTGACCAAGCTGAGCCGGATCCAGTTTCACTCGCGGATGGAAGAGCAGGTGTCGAACCTGCGCAAAATGTTCTTGGCCATGGCGGAAGACTGGCGGGTTGTGGTAATCCGGCTTGCCGACCGCATGCATAACCTCAGGACCCTGGATGCGCTTCCTGTTGAGAAACAGAAACAGACTGCAGAAGAGACTTTGGACATATACGCCCCTCTGGCCCACCGTCTGGGGATTTGGCGGTTCAAGTGGGAACTTGAGGATTTGGGGTTCAGGTACCTTTACCCTGACGAATACCGCTCCCTAGCAAAGCAGATGGTGGCCAAGCGCAGCGAGCGTGAGGCCGAGGTAGCCATGGTAATCAGCCGTCTGCAAGACTTGCTTGCACAGCACGGTATACAGGCGGAAATTCAAGGTAGGGCCAAGAACCTGTATAGCATATACCGGAAAATGAAGCGCCAGGACACTGATATTTCACAGATATTTGACCTGCTGGCGGTGAGAGTTATCGTGGCTACCGTCAGCGATTGCTACGAAGTATTGGGGTTAGCTCATACTCTCTGGAAACCCATGCCCGGAAGGTTCAAAGACTACATTGCCATGCCCAAGCCTAACGGCTACCAGTCGCTGCATACCACCGTATTAGGACCTTTAGGGCAGCCTTTCGAAATACAGATAAGGACCAGGGAGATGGACCGGACTGCTGAATACGGCAGTGCAGCTCACTGGAAATATAAGGAAAGACGGTCGGACCAATCATTCGATCAGAAGATGTCATGGTTGCGCCAACTGGCTGATTGGCAAAGGGAGATGACCGACGCCGGTGAATTCATGGAGGCCCTCAAGCTGGATCTGTTCAATGATGAGGTCTTCGTATTCACTCCCAAGGGCGATGTTATCGATCTGCCTGTAGGATCCACACCCCTTGATTTTGCTTACAGGATTCACACAGATATCGGCCACCAGTGTGTCGGGGCAAAGGTCAACGGCAAACTGGTTCCTTTATCCTACAAGCTCAACACAGGGGACATAGTCGAGATTCTCACTTCACGCCAATCATCAGGCCCCAGCCGGGACTGGCTGGATATCGTCAAGACATCCGGGGCGCGCTCTAAAATCAGGAGTTTTTTCAGGAAGCAGTTGCGGGAAGAAGATATTGCCCGGGGCAAGGCCACCCTTGAGAATGAGGTGCAACAGAAGCTAGATGTGAAACTGGCAGATCTTATCGACGCCGGAGTAGCCGGGAATGTGCTGCGTAAATTGAATTATCCCGACCTGCAAAGCGTATATGCAGCTATTTCCTACGGAGGGATTAGTGCAGTCCACCTCACAACAATGTTGCGTGAAGAAGCTGCCAAAACCGCGCCGGATTTATTGCCCAAGCGGGAGGAAGCTCCCAAGGCGGTTCCCAAGAAACCCAGGGGTCCGGAAGAAGCGGTCATCGTCAAAGGGATGGACGGTATGCTGGTGCGCCTCGCCCAGTGCTGTTCACCTCTACCTGGGGACCCGATAATCGGATATATCACGAGAGGGCGCGGGGTTACCATCCATAGGCTGGATTGTCCCACCCTGTTGTCGCTTACCGATACAGAACGGTTCATTGAAGCATCGTGGAAGGCCGAGGTAAGAGCGTCTTACCCTGTAGAAATACTGGTTGAGGGCGGAGACAGGCCCGGATTGTTTGCCGAGGTTACATCTGTCATAGCCAACATGGGCTCCAATATTACCAACGCCACCGCCAGGGGACAGCCTGACGGGATCGCAAGGATCACCATTCAGTTTGAAACCCATGATCTCAACGAACTCAAGAAAGTGGTTGCCAGTATCAGGCAAATAGAAGGTATCATGGCAGTGAAGCGTGTTTTCGGTAAGGAGAGATAAGTTGTGCGGGCTGTGTTTCAACGAGTTAGAAGCGCAAGAGTTGTAGTAGATGGTGAACAAGTCTCAGCTATCGGCCCTGGGGCCCTTGTGCTTTTAGGCGTGGGGAAAGACGATACTGAAAAAGATGTAACCTACATGGCCGGTAAGATCGCCGGCTTAAGGGTGTTTTCTGATGAAGAAGGCAAAATGAACCTTTCGCTTCTGGATATATCAGGCGAGGTTCTTGTAGTATCCCAGTTCACGTTGTACGGGGATGTAAAAAAAGGCAAACGTCCTGGATTCGACCAGGCAGCGCCTCCTCAAAAGGGTGAGGAGTTGTACCTGAAAGTGGTGGAAGAATTGCAGGGCATGGGCTTGACTGTCAAGACCGGGGTTTTCGGCGCCAACATGCAAGTGGAACTTGTAAATGACGGGCCGGTTACTATATTGATTTCCAGCAAGAAGGAGTTCTGACCAGAGTACTTGGAATCGATTTGATGGTGAAAGGCGGGTTGCCGGTGAAGGTACACACGCGTGTTGTAGGCTGGCTGCAAACCAACTGCTACATCGTAGAAGACGAAGCATCGCGAAAAGCCATAATCATAGACCCGGGCGGAGACGGCCAGGGGATCCTGGATTTTATCGATAGCCAGGGACTCCGGCTCCACTGTGTTGTGATTACCCACGGGCATATCGACCATTTCCTTGAGGCCGGCTTCATCCAGGCCAAGACATCGGTTCCCGTGCTGATTTCCGAGGCTGACAGCAAGTTTTTGGAAGAACCCGGTTGGATGAGGGCTTTCGCAGGCGCGGACAAGATGATCCGCCCAAAGGATATCACCTTCATCAGGGAAGGGGACGTAATCACCTTCGGGGATACCTGCCTCCGCGTAATCGAGACACCCGGACACAGTCCGGGCTCCGTTTGTTTGTACTGGCCGGGTACCCGCGATAATGAAGGTTCGGAAGGTGTGCCGGGAGTGTTGTTCTCGGGGGATCTGATCTTCAGTTTGAGTGTGGGCAGGACCGACCTTCCGGCAGGTAATGTTCACCAGCTTGTAGCCAGCATCCGCAATAAAGTGTTTACCTTACCCGACGATACTGTCATATATCCAGGCCACGACGAAGAGACCACGGTAGGCAGAGAACGTACACACAATCCCTTTATGTGCTGAAATGTGATATCTTAGATGGACAAACCAAAACCCTGGGAGGGGTAGTTATGCTGAGAGCACCTCGGGGCACCAATGATATCCTGCCTCCCGAGTCGCATAAATGGGCTTGTCTTGAATTGCTCCTTAGGCGGCTCTCTAAAATCTACAGCTTTGAAGAAATCAGGACTCCCATATTTGAGTACACCGAGCTGTTCTCAAGAACAGTGGGAGAGTCCACCGACATTGTCCGGAAAGAAATGTACACCTTCCGGGACAAGGGGGGCAGGGAGCTCACCCTCAGGCCGGAGGGTACAGCACCTGTTGCCCGGGCATTTTTGGAGCGGGGGCTTGATCGCGGTGCTTTGCCGAAGAAATTGTTCTACCTCGGTCCAATGTTTCGCTATGAAAAGCCCCAGGCAGGCCGGTACAGGGAGTTCGTGCAGTACGGAGTTGAAATACTCGGTTCGCCGTCTGCCTACTCAGATGTGGAAGTGATCCTGCTTGCAGTGAGAATCGCAGAAGAACTGGGTCTTATGGGAACCACTCTTTACATCAATACCATTGGATGTCCCAAGTGCCGCAGAGTTCACAGGGAAGATTTCGTCAAGCATATTTCAGGCAGGGTAGGCGAGTTTTGCCCTGATTGCCTGGAACGGCTGGACAGGAATCCCCTCAGGATCCTGGACTGCAAGAACGACGCGTGCCGCAGGGCTACGGCAGATGTCCCTTTGATCAGGGATTATCTGTGCGATGATTGCCGGGAGCACTGGGTTACTCTTCAGGACAGTTTGAGGTCCCTTGGGCTTGAGTACACTGTCGATCCGACTCTGGTAAGGGGATTTGACTACTACACAAAGACAGTGTTTGAGCTCAAGTGGCCTCCCCTTGGCGCCCAGGATGCCATCATCGGCGGAGGGCGCTACGATGGGCTTATTGAAGAACTGGGAGGTAAGCCATGTCCGGGAATGGGTTTCGCTGTTGGCGTTGAGAGGCTGCTTCTGGCAGCCGAGAAAGGCGACAAACCCCTGGCCCCGGATGTATCTATAGATTGCTTTGTGCTTTTCCCTGACACCGGGGACAAACGGGTTACAGAGGCGGGTTTTGGGCTGCTCAACGACTTAAGGTGCTCAGGGCTTTCAAGCGATTTTGACCCGCTCAGGCGAAGCATGAAGGCCCAGATGAAACATGCCGACAGGCTAAAGGCCAAGTACGTTGCAATAATCGGAGAAGAAGAAATTGAGCAGGGCTTCATCACAATAAGGTCTATGGAACATGGGTGGCAGAAACAAGTTCCGGCCGGAAGCGTGTTAGATTTCATGAAGGAGGCAGTCTCAGGTGGCACCGACTGAAGGAGAAAAACTCACAAACGCAACATCGACTGTTGCAATATCAGGATATGAAGGCCAAGAACGCACTTGCTATTGCGGGGAACTCGATGAAAAGCATGTGGGTTCCGAAGTGGTCCTGATGGGTTGGGTCAACCGTCAAAGGGACCTGGGTGAACTGATCTTCATCGATTTGAGAGACCGTACAGGCATGGTGCAGGTGGTCACAGATCATAAGAGATCGCCTGAGAGTTTCAGGATTGCAAAGAAAGTACGGTCAGAATATGTGATATGTGTGTCGGGTACAGTTGTAAAACGCGCACCGGATACCGAAAACCCAAACAGTTCTACAGGCATGATAGAAGTGATGGCCGACGACATCAAGGTTTTCAACAGATCTAAGACACCCCCCTTTGTGATCCGCGATGAACCTGAACCCGATGAAGGGCTGAGAATGAGATATAGGTATCTCGACCTCCGGAGGCTGCCTATGCTCAGGAATCTTGAGCTTAGGCACAAGGCCACCTTGGCGGTAAGGAACTACCTGTCCCAGAACGGGTTTTGGGAAGTAGAGACCCCTACCATGACCAAGAGCACGCCTGAAGGAGCCAGGGATTATCTGGTCCCTTCACGGTTGGATCCAGGCAACTTTTTCGCTTTGGCCCAGTCGCCCCAGCTGTTTAAACAGCTCTTGATGGTTTCAGGCGTAGACAAGTATTTTCAGCTTGCCCGCTGCTATAGGGACGAAGACTTGAGGGCTGACAGGCAGCCTGAATTCACCCAGATCGACATTGAGGTGTCGTTTTCAGATGAGGATCGGTTGTTTGGCCTGATCGAAGGGATGATGAAACACCTGTGGAAAGAAGTCCTGGGTGTTGAGATTGCCCAGCCTTTTCCCCGGATGACCTGGGATGAGGCCATGGCCCGGTACGGATCGGACAAACCTGATATACGTTTTGGGATGGAAATACACGATATTACCGGCGTGGTGCGGGAATCCGGCTTCATGGTGTTCAAGAGTACAATCGAATCTAAAGGTACAGTCAGGGCGATCTGCGCCCCGGAATGTGCAGGTATGTCCAGGCAGGAACTTGATTCTCTTGCTGCCCAAGCTAAGGAGTTCGGGGCTGCAGGGCTCATACACCTGGCATATCTCCCCGGAGGCGAAGTGAAGTCCCCTGTGAGAAAGCATCTTTCAGATGAAGAAATCTCAGGCATTGCCCATGCTACAGGTGCCAAAGAAGGGGATTTGGTTCTGATAGTGGCAGGCCCGTTCGAAGTGGCCGTAACGGCTTTAGGCAGGGTCCGGTTAAGCCTGGGGGACGAACTCGGGCTCATACCGGAAGGCAAGTATGAGTTCTTGTGGATAACAGAGTTTCCGCTTCTCGAGCGAAATGAAGAGGATGCGCGCTGGCAGGCAGCTCATCATCCGTTTACCAGCCCTGTTACCAGGCATGTGCACTTGTTGGGATCTGATGACGACTCAGTCAAGTCCCAGATTCGGGCGAGATCTTACGATTTAGTATTAAATGGGGTGGAACTGGCCTCAGGTTCTGTGCGTATACATGAGAGGAAACTCCAGGACAAGATGTTCAGGCTTCTCAACCTTTCGGTTGAAGAGGCTGAGGAGAAGTTCGGTTTTCTGTTAGAAGCTTTTGAGTACGGAGCGCCTCCCCATTGCGGGATTGCCTTCGGGCTCGACAGGCTTGTGATGCTAATGGCAGGAGCAGGTACCATAAGAGAAGTGATTGCATTTCCTAAGACAGCCAAAGCTACATGCCTGTTGACAGGTGCGCCGTCACAAGTGTCATCTGAGCAACTTGAGGACCTTGGTTTGTCCCTGAAACTTAACAAGGAGCGCAAGACCTGCAAGTAAGTAAAGATAAACTTGGGCTTCGATATTTTTGGCTTATTGCAGATTGATACCGGAGGGGGAAGTCCGTGGCTTTACCAAATGAACAAGCCATTGTGGAAAGAGCGTCAAGAGGCGACGTCGCCGCCTTTGAAGCTCTTGTAAAGGCCTATGAAACCAAACTGTATAATGTGGCTTTTCGCATGGTATCCGACAGCGAGGATGCTATGGATATAGTGCAAGAAGTGTTCCTCAAGGCGTACCAAGCTTTGCCTAGCTTCAGGGGAGACAGCAAGTTTTCCACCTGGATATACAGGATCTGCATGAATGCTTCTTTGGATCACTTGCGAAGGCACAAAAAGGCCCAGGTATATTCCCTTGATGCACCGGTAGAGTTCTCTGATTCAGAAGCCCAAAGACAGGTAGAAGATTCGGCGGAAAGCACTGAAGAAATCGTGGAAGCCAGGTTTCTCGGTGAAAAGATGCTCCACGTTCTCAACGATCTGGAGCCTCATTACCGGGCGGTCTTGATTTTGTGCGATGTGCAGGGATATTCGTACCAGGAGATCGCCGAAATCCTGGATATGTCCCTGGGTACGGTTAAGTCACGGATTCACAGGGCGAGGAATATTTTAAGAAAATTGATGGATGCGGAACAAAGCTTTCCTTCTTACGTCAAACAGGACGAAAGGAGGGATGACAGGTGACTTGCCGTGAAGTTTCCGGGCTTCTGTCTTCGTACTTGGACGACGAACTTGATCACGAGTCCCATGGCATTGTGGAAGCACACCTGGCGACATGTGAGCATTGCCAGGCTGCATTGGAGGAACTATGGCAGGTTAAGTCTGCTCTTCAGTCCCTCCCTGTAGTTAAGCCTCCCCCTGAGCTACATGCCAGAATCATGGAAGCTGTATCAGACGCACCGGCGGCTGAGCCTGCGCTGCGCGGGGTAGAGACTTCACCCAAGAAGGGCCGGTTCCGTTGGAACCTATCTTCCTTTCGCCGGGGAGGATTCAAGACGGCTGCCCTGGCCTTGGCTGCATGCCTTGTGATTATGATACTGTCGTCAGCGGGCACGTTGCATTTTGCCCGACGTTATTATGCTCCTATGGCAGCGAAGGAACAATCCGGAGTGGCTCCGCAAGAGCCCGGGACGACGGGTTCTGCTGCTTTCGAAGAAGGCGGACAGTTTTTCAAGATGGCTCAGGTCCCTTCAGGCGATGAACTTGAATCTGTTCAGCCGCAATCACGGGGAATTAGCGACACTGAGTTAGCTGATCAGTATTCTGCAACCGGTGCTGATACTGCCGGGCTTGAAAGAAAACTGATAAGGCGGGCAAGACTCACCCTGGAAGTTTCCCAGGGTACAGTCGACGCCACATCCAGGCAAGCTATTCATATTGTCCGTTCTTATCAGGGATATATAGAGTCCTCTTCCATGTCTGTGGATGAAAGTAACAAGCAATCTACTGTGTTTTACATGACAGCCAGAGTGCCTTCGGAGCATCTGGATCCCGCAATTGACGAGATGTCAGGCTTAGGCGTGGTCACCCAATCGGATACATTGGAACAGGACGTGACTGAACAGTACATGGATCTGGATGCGAGGATCAACAACAAGGTACAGCAAGAGCAACGACTCCTGCAGATCCTGGGGAATGCCAACACAGTAGGAGAATTGCTGCAGGTCGAGGCTGAGCTGTCACGGGTAAGGACTGAGATCGAGAGTTTGCAAGGCAGGCAGAATCTGCTGGAGAAATCTTCTGCCATGTCGTTTTTGTCTGTGAACATCGTGGAAGAAGGTTCGCGGAAATCTTCCCCGTCACCGTGGACAGATATTTGGAAGGCTTTCGTGAAGGCCTGGCAAGACCTGGCCGTTTTTGTCGCCAAGGTATCTCCTGTGATTATTGTGTTGGGAGCAGGATACTTCTTGGTAAGAAGGGCGATTGCCAAACAGGGGTAGGCCGTAGGTTCTTGATACGGCAGCCTGGAATCCATACAGCTTTTCGGAAATCCGTCTGAGAATCAGGCAGGCTTTCCGAAAAGCTGTAGTGTTTTAGGCGCAAGTCCGGCCCAACCGTTCAAATTGCCAAGCTATGTGCTGACCAATATACTGATACTGTAAATACTATCTGGGGGTGACAGTGACATGGCCGGTAGACGACTTCTGCTGGTAGATGCCAATTCTCTGGCGAACCGGGCGTTTTACGCACTTCCCCCGCTTTCTACAAGCAAAGGTGTTCCGACAAATGCCGTGTACGGATTCCTCACGATGCTCTTCCGTCTGATTGACGAGAGGCAACCGGAATATATCATTTGTGCGTTTGACCATCCATCGCCCACATTCAGGCATGTTGAATTCGAAGATTACAAGGCCACCCGGGCGCCAAGTCCGGATGAATTCAAGGTGCAGATACCTATGCTCAAAGACGCTCTTTCCGCACTTGACATGGCCTTCGTGGAACTTCCGGGTTTTGAGGCCGACGATATCATAGGTACTCTGGCCTGCAAGTACAGTGCTGAGGGTTTTGACGTGCTTATTCTTTCAGGGGACAAGGATTGCCTGCAGCTGGTCGGCGAAGGGCGAGAAGCCATTCTTTTTGTCAGGGGGATTAGCCAGCACAGGCAATATGACCGTGAGGCCGTCAAGCAAGATATGGGGGTCTGGCCCGAACAGATTCCCGATTTCAAGGGGCTTGCCGGCGACCAGTCTGACAATATCCCAGGTGTGAAAGGGGTAGGGGTCAAGACCGCAACCAAACTGCTTAACCAATACCGCGACATAGAGCAAATTTACGCCAATATTGACCAGGTTTCCCCGTCCAGGGTTCAAAAACTGCTCAAGGACCAACAGCAAATAGCCTTCCTCTCCAAGCGGCTGGCGACCATCGCTTGCGGCGCCCCGTGCCACGTTGATGTGGAAGACGCAAGGTGGGATGGGCCTGACGTGGAAAAAGCCCGGGATTATTTCAACAATATGGAGTTTCAGAGTTTGCTGAGAAGGCTCGACAGGTTTGGAGAAGGGAGCGCTCAAATCCCGGCTGAAGTCAGCCGGCCTGATGCATATGAAGTCATAGATTCAGAAGACAAACTTAAGGCGCTTGCAGGCCGGATAGCTGAATCAGAGTATATGTCGGTTTACGCAGGGATGAGCGATATTGACAGCCAGGTGAGCCGCGATTTCCTGTGGCCGCAAGTCTTTGGGGTTTCCTCAGGCGGCCAGGCTTATCTAATCGATTTCCGCCGGGGAGAACTTGCCGATCCAGACTCTTACCAGGACATAATGTGGAAATACCTCGGCCCTGTGCTGCAAGACTCCCAGATCAAGAAGTCCGGTTTCGATGTCAAGTGGCTTTACACACTGGGTTTCCATAAGGGCATCGCCCTCAAAGGGTTCGGGTTTGACGTCATGGTGGCGGCATACTTGCTCGATCCCACCCGCACCACTTACAAACTGGAGGGTTTGGCCAACAACTACTTGGGCGAGGACATGCCCCAGAGCATTGAGAGTTTGCCAAGGGACCAGAGGACCGGTGCTGACGCCCAAAAAAGCCACATGGCGCACCTGGCTCTAGGCTCCTTCTTTGCCTTCAAACTGGCTGACAAGATGAAATCAGACCTGGAGACAAACGGGCTTTGGACATTAGCCAGTGACGTAGAGTTTCCCATGATTGAAGTGCTGGCTGCTATGGAAGCTTTGGGAATAGGGATAGATCTCTCCAAAGGCCAGGAGCTTAGGGAAGAGTTTGCCCGCAAATTAGCTGCCCTGGAGCGGGAGATATATGAAACTGCCGGACAAGAGTTCAACCTTAGTTCGCCCAAGCAGCTAAGCTACATCCTTTTTGACAAACTCAACCTGCTTCCGGTGAAGAAGACCAAGACCGGGTATTCCACCGATGCTGAGGTGCTCATGACCCTGAGTGCAATTCACCCGCTTCCTGAAAAGATTCTCGACCATCGGCATTACGCGAAGTTGAAATCTACCTACCTTGACATACTGGAAAGCGTGGTCAATCCGATTACAGGCCGCATCCATTCAACGTTTCACCAGACTGTCACCGCCACAGGCAGGCTTTCAAGCTCTGAGCCCAACTTGCAGAACATACCTGTGAGGACCGAATCAGGTAAGGCGATCAGGGAGATCTTCGTACCTGCGCCGGGCAAGCTGTTTTTGGCATCTGACTACTCTCAGATTGAACTCCGGGTAATGGCACATATGTCAGGTGATGATTCCATGATAGAAGCATTCAGGCGGGATCACGACATCCACAAGGCAACTGCGTCAGAGATGTTCGGAGTCCCGATGGATAAGGTTACGCCTGACCTCAGGGAAAAAGCCAAGGCAGTCAACTTCGGGGTGATTTACGGCATATCTGACTTCGGGTTGGCCAGGAATACAGGTGTTTCACGCGAGGAGGCCAGGCAATTCATTGAGGCCTACTTCCGCAGGTACCCCTTGGTAAAGCAATATATGGATGATATGGTGGTTCAGGCGAGGCGGACCGGTTACGTAACCACCATACTCGGCAGGAGGAGGCCGATACCTGAAATCAACTCAAGGAACAGAGTGAGGCGGGGGTTCGCCGAGAGGACTGCCATAAATACCCCGATTCAGGGAAGCGCTGCCGACCTGATCAAACTTGCTATGGTCCGCCTGTACAGGAGGATCGTGAAAGAAGGGCTCCGTTCCAGGATTATCCTCCAGGTGCACGACGAACTGATATTTGAAACCGTCCCCGAAGAGCAGGACTACATGATGCAGATGGTTAAAGAGGAGATGGAAGGAGTCATGGAACTCAAAGTGCCTTTGAAAGTCGATATTGATGTCGGAGCAAGCTGGGCCGATGTGTAAATCCAACAGGTGGCATCACTTATATGTGCTTGGGCTCACCGGAGGTATCGCCACAGGTAAGAGCACTGTGTCCCGTCACCTCAGGCGGCTGGGTGCTTATGTGATCGATGCAGACAAAGTAGCCCACCAGGTGACTATGCCCGGTACGCCGGGGTACTTGAAAGTGGTGGAAAGGTTTGGCGGTGAAGTAGTTACCCCTGAAGGGGCGCTTGACCGCAAGGCGTTGGGCCGGATAGTGTTTGGTGACAGGGAAGCTCTTTCTGCCCTCAATTCGATTGTACATCCCCTTGTGATCGAGGAAACACACAATATGCTGGATGGTTTAGACCGGTGTTTCGCCGGGCGCGGTGCACGGGCGTGTGTTGTGTTGGATGTACCTCTCTTGTTTGAAGCCGGCATCGACCGGATCTGCGACGAAATATGGGTTGTGGCAGTGGATTTGGAGCTTCAGATCAAGCGGCTCAGAGAACGGGACGGCTATTCCAGGGAAGAGGCTCTAAGCAGGATCAGATCCCAGATGCCTTTGGAAGAAAAGACAGCCTGTGCTGATGTTGTGATCGATAACTCCGGCAGCATTGAGCACACCCAGAGAATAGTGAGCAGCCTGTGGCATGAGCTGAACAGGAGATTAGAGAGATAAGCTCGAATGTGGGATTTTGAAAACACAACTGGAATAACCGGGAGGAAAGGTGTATGGACCAAGTGGACAAGAACCATGTTCAGATGAAGGACGTAACCGGCAAGACTTTCGACAAGGAAATATCGGGCTCCAGGGCTTCAGTGGTGAAGTTCTGGGCACCGTGGTGCATGCCCTGCAAGCAGCTGGCAGGCGTAATTAACCGGGTATTGCCTGACATTGCGAGTGCATATCAGGGCCAGATAAACTTCCTGCAAGTGAACGTAGATGAGGAAAGCGAATTGGCTCAGAAGTTCGCAGTCATGACTTTGCCGACGGTAATTGGCTTTAGCGGCACCAACGCCATTGAAAGATTCACCGGGCGCACTGAAGAGGAATTCTTGAAGTGGGTGCACAGGGTGGCACAAAGAGCGGGGCTTGCAGATTAGCGGTTACAGGCGATGTTGCGCCGGAATTGTGGTTTAAGAACTCTTGGACAACACTGAACGGAGGGGCCTAGTTGAAGAAAATCATAGACTTGCGTTCTGACACTGTGACACATCCGACTCCTGAGATGCGTGAAGCCATGGCCAGGGCAGAAGTGGGTGATGACGTTTACGGCGAGGATCCCACCATAAACCGGCTTGAAGCTTTAGGCGCCGAAATGGTAAGCAAGGAAGCAGCGCTGTTTGTGCCCACAGGCACCATGGGTAACCAGGTATCCATCATGGCGTGGACCAACCGCGGCGATGAGATTATCGTGGAATCCAATGCCCATATTTTCATGTATGAGGCAGGCGGGCCTGCGGTGCTTTCAGGGGTTCAGGTAAGGACTGTCCCAGGCACCCGTGGCGCGATGGATCCAGAGGATGTTAAAGCAGCTATCAGGCCAAACGATCTCCATTGTCCACGTACGTCTTTGATATGCCTGGAGAACACCCACAACAGGTCCGGCGGGTGTGTAGTCCCCCTTGAAAACATGAAAGCCATATACGGGCCGGCGAAAGAGCAAGGACTTGCAGTTCATCTTGACGGTGCCAGGGTGTTCAACGCTGCGGCTGCCCTTGGAGTGGACGTAAGACAGATCACACAATATACAGATTCGGTTCAGTTTTGCCTGTCCAAGGGACTATGTGCACCTGTAGGCTCTTTGGTTGCAGGGCCGGAAGATTTCATCGACAAAGCCCGTAAGGCCAGGAAGATCCTTGGAGGCGGAATGAGGCAAGCGGGCGTCTTGGCTGCGGCAGGTATAGTTGCCTTGGAGAAGATGACCAAGCGCCTTGCTGAAGACCACGACAAAGCCCAGAAACTTGCCAAGGGTTTGGCAGAAATCCCAGGACTGGACATTGACATGGCCACCGTCCAGAGCAACATGGTTATGGTGGAAACCAGAGGCACGGGGATGGACGCTTCTGAGTTTTCAGCCCTTATGAAACGCTATGGAGTGCTGTTCAACTCTTCTACCCAGTACAAGGTTAGAATGGTTACCCACAACGACGTGGATTTTGACGATATGGACGAGGCAATCAGGCGCGTAAAGGAAGCGTTAAGTGCATGAGCCAAAAAGGGCTATGGGACAATCAGCCTGGTGATTCAAAGCCGGGGGCAGCCGGACAAGAGCCTTCTAAGCAAAGGCGCACCGGCCGGCCTGGGCATGGCACGTGGGCAGAACCAGGTGGCATAAACCACGTGCCTCCGGGTGCCCCTCTGGCGCTGAGGATGACGCCTTTGGACTTTGACGAGTACCTGGGCCAGGAGGAAATAATGGGGCCCGGCAAACCCCTCAGGCGCATGGTGGAAGAGGATAAGCTAATATCCATGATATTCTGGGGGCCTCCCGGCACCGGCAAGACCGCCTTGGCACGGCTGATTGCGTCAAAGACCCGCTCTTACTTCAGGGAACTGTCGGCAGTATCTTCAGGCGTGCAGGATGTCCGCAAGGTAGTGGATTTTGCGCTCCAGGCAAGGAAGGTCGGGAGGAAGACCATTCTGTTCTTGGATGAGATCCACCGTTTTTCCAAAGCCCAGCAAGATGTGCTATTGCCTTATGTGGAAAACGGCACCGTTATACTTATCGGCGCTACCACCGAAAACCCCTATTTCTCCGTCAATTCTGCGCTGCTGTCCAGGATGAGGATATTCAGGTTTGAGCATCTTTCCCCGGAACACATCCGCGCTTTGCTGGAAAGAGCGGTAAATGATCCGGACAGGGGGCTTTTGGCAGGGACCGACAAGAGTGAAGTCGCTGCCGGGGAAGAAGCCGGGGGTTGTGATGACCAGGGCGATCCGGGTTGGGCCGCATCGATGCTGACAATAGAAGACGGGGTGCTGGACCACATCGTTGCATATTCTAACGGAGATGCCCGCACAGCCCTTAATGTGCTTGAGGCCCTGTATTATGCCGGAGATGAGGCAGACGGCAAGAGGGTGCTGTCCCTCGATAAACTCATTGAGCTGACCCAGAGCCCGGTGGGGTTGTACGATAAGGCGGGGGATTGGCATTACGACATAATATCCGCCTACATCAAAAGCATGAGGGGGAGTGACCCCGATGCGGCTCTCTACTGGCTTGCCCGCATGATTCATTCCGGGGAAGACCCGAGGTATATCGCCAGGCGGCTTGTGATATGCGCGTCTGAAGATGTAGGCATGGCAGATCCCATGGCCCTCGTGCTGGCGGAAGCAGCTTTCAGGGCCGCGGAACACCTTGGGATGCCCGAAGCGAGGATACCCCTGGCCCAGGCAACTGTGTATGTGGCCCTGGCGCCCAAATCAAACTCAGCATATCTTGCCATAGACAAGGCGCTGGAAGATGTTAAGGAAAAACCTGCTTACCCTGTGCCTTTGCACCTGCGGGGGACGGGTTACCGGGGAGCCAGGCAGCTTGGCCATGGTGACGGCTACCTTTATCCCCACGATTATCCCGGCCACTATGCTGAACAGCAATACCTTCCTCCACAACTCAAGGGAAGCAAATACTACGAGCCTGCTGAGAACGACATAGACCCTGGGCGCTCCGGCAGGAAAAACAAGTCTTGATGCCGCAGGGTTTCCGGCTCCTGACACTTGCATGACAACTCCTATGAACCAATAGACTCCCGTATATGTCCCGCACGCGCTGTCTTGTTCATGGATAATCGCCATTGTGTCTGGGCAGAATTTCTGTGACGGGACTGTCAGACCAAACACTGATTTAGTTCGATCGACCAGGGGGCGTCTGTATGAACTGCCCAAAGTGCAAGAGCAGATCTACAGGAAGGATTGGGCAAGGCCAATACTACTGCTGGGATTGTAGCATCGAGTTTGAGCCTACAGACAAGGGGATCAGGATGTACAGGCTGGAACCCAACGGCATTGCCATTCCTGAAACTCTCGAGGGCGGGACTCTGCCCGGTTCAGCGCCGACTAATCAATCCCAGCCAGGCACAGGATTGCGGCGTGAACCTGAGTGAACTTCAAGCGGCTATGACTTAAGGCAGTAAAGTGGGCATTTGGATTAGGAGTACTCACAGGGAAAAAGGAGTTGTATTCGCGCATGAAACAAAGGACGTTTTGGGACGGAGTGGCACTGGGTGCCATCGCAGGGGTAGTCCTGGGCTTTATGGTTATGACAAAAGAGCCAATGACTCCTTCAGAACGGACCAGGATGGCAATGGAACGAAGGGCGAGGAGAGCGTGGAGGAGGGCACAGGGCAGTATCGGACATATTGCAGGAAGGTTCTCAGGCGGACTACAGTAGGCGCAGACACATAATCTATTGGGGACTTGTCATTGCCTCAGTACTTGTGCTCGTTTTGTTGCGCAAGGTACTGATTCCCTTTATTTTGGCCGCTTTCTTGAGCTACATGCTTGAACCGCCGGTGGGGTTTCTCCACCGCCGCGGTATGTCAAGGACCGGAGCGATAGCTTCAGTGTACCTTATCATCTTCACTGTCGCCCTGCTGCTGGGGGTATATTTCGTCCCCCGTTTCTTCAACGATCTCAGGGAGATTTCAACGGAGATCCCCAAGTACATTGAGGCGATACAACAGCTTTCTACAAGGGGCTATGAACTGGGCAGACAGTACAACGTGCCTGAAGGGTTTGTGCAAGGAGTTGCCAATGCCCTTGCCCGGTTGGAAACCCAGCTTGTGAGCGCAGGTGAGGGGTTAGTCCAGGCGATCTTGTCGTCAGCAAGTTTT
This sequence comes from Bacillota bacterium, assembly GCA_012841065.1. Taxonomy (GTDB): domain Bacteria; phylum Bacillota; class Sulfobacillia; order Fermentithermobacillales; family Fermentithermobacillaceae; genus DTU015. The sequence continues at coordinate 35,295 of DUVI01000042.1, read as the reverse complement.
GTCCCATACGTCCTGCTTGCGCCGGTAATCGCATATTACATTCTCAGGGATATAAACAAATGGAGGCACCAAGCTGTCATTAGGATGTCAGGCTATCCGCTTCATTACATGGACCTGGTGAGAGACATAGACAGGGTGTTTGCAGGATTCATCAGGGGACAATCGCTGGTTGCCTTGTTTGTGACCATGATGGTTTGGACCGCGTCGATACTGCTCAGGCTCAAGTACGGGGCGGTCTTGGGGGTTATAAGCGGGCTCGGGGAGTTCATACCGTATTTCGGACCTGCCATCGGCAGCATACCCATACTTGTAGTGGCATTTCTGAACTCGCCTGTGACAGGGTTGTGGGCTCTGGCTTTGGTAGGCCTCATCCAATGGTTTGATTCGAGTGTCCTGGTCCCCAGAGTAACCGGCGAGCGGATAGGGCTCCATCCTCTATGGGTCATATTTGCCATCTTTGCAGGCGGCGAGCTGCTTGGCTTCTGGGGGGTTTTCCTCGCTGTGCCCCTGGCCGGGCTCTTCCGCGTGTTGCTTAGATTTCTTCGAACCGCCGTGGCCGGCAGGAGTGCTTGATGAGCTTCCGCGCTGGATTTCCGGTGCTTTGACGTGAACTCCACTCCCCTTGGCAGGAATATAATGCGTATTGTAGAAGGTTTTATGTAGAGAGGAGGTTTGTGCATGGTCGGAAAGATTGGCGTAGTAGGTGCAGGAACCATGGGCCGGGGGATTGCAGAATCGTGTCTTGCGGCAGGTTTTGACGTTGTCTTGCTCGACTCCACAATTGAGCTGGCGTCCAAAGGATATCAAGGCATTGAAAAAAGCCTTGACAGAGGTGTGCAGCGGGGAAGGATAACTGCCCAGGCAAGAGACGAGATGTTGGCTAAGCTCATCTACTCGGATAATTACGATGACCTCAAGGACGCTGAAGTGGTTCTGGAAGCGGTTTATGAGGATATGGAAGTTAAAAAGGACGTCTTGACAAGAGTCTCGCAGGTAGCCGGTAAAGATGTGCTCATAGGTTCAAACACTTCGTCTCTCAGCATTACCGGAATGTCAGGCTCGGTTGACAACCCAGCCAGATTCATGGGGATCCACTTTTTCAATCCTGTACCTGTCATGAAACTTGTAGAACTCATAAAAGGCAGCAACACCTCTAAGGTAGCTTTGGACAAGGCCCGGGAATTGTGCCTAAGATTGGGCAAAACTCCTGTGGTAGTCAAGGAGTCACCCGGATTTGTCGTAAACCGCTTGTTGTGTCCCATGCTCAACGAAGCAGCGTACCTTTTGATGGAAGGTGTAGCATCGGCGGAAGACATCGATACAGCTATGAAACTGGGAGCAAATCATCCAATGGGACCCCTGTCCCTTGCAGACCTAATCGGGATAGACGTGCTTTACGCTATCATGGACACGCTGCACAAAGATTTCGGTGACGACAAGTACAAGCCATGCCCGTTGCTTAAAGAAATGATAGACAAAGGACACCTTGGGCGGAAAACCGGCCAGGGGTTCTTTAAGTACTAAGGTTCCACGTCTGGAGAAGAATTGTTGAGGCCGCTGCGTGATGTTTGGCAGCGGCCAATTCTCCAATAAGGTCAGGTAGCGGTTGGCGTTAGAGTTTGTAACCTATTTGCCTCAAGAAAGACTTGCGCGTCTGGATGTCATCCGGGCCTTCTACTCCCTTGGGTGAGCCACCGTCAATAACTCCCATGATCCCGCGGCCTTGCCCGGATTCGGCCACAATCACCTGCACTGGGTTGGCGGTGGCGCAGAAGATGTTGACCACTTCAGGCACCATCTTGATGTTGTTCAGCACGTTTATGGGGAAACCGTTTTCCATGAAAATGATGAAAGCGTGGCCTGTTCCGATGGCCAAGGCGTTGTTTACCGCAAGTTCAACCAACTTGTCGTCGTTGCCGGCTGAGCGCACCAAGCGGGGCCCGCTGGCTTCCAAGAACGCAATTCCGAACTTGATCGCGCCGCCGGCGTTTGCCATGGCTTCGTAAAGGTCTTCCACCGATTTTATGAAATGGGACTGGCCAAGTATCATGTTCAGATTTTCGGGCTTATCAATGTTTACGACTTCGAACTTAACGCCCATGATATCTCCTCCTATGCAATGGTCGGGTGTACCAGACATTCTACAATCGGTTCAGGTTGTCCTTCCTGTTTGTGGGCAGCACCGACGGCTCGGCTCCTGATAAGCTATCCGTGTCCGCCGTCATCGCCCACATATACAATCCGGTCGGGAGGCAGGAGTTTACGTTCATGCACAGAGCGATCTGCGGTGATAAGGGTTCCATCCACCGTTTTCGCAAGATATACGGATAACCCTGCGCCAGGCTCAAGGCCCGGGTGCTCCGCCATGAGTTTGGCGGCCTCCAGGGCGCCCTCTTGTGTGACAGGCTCTACCTGGATGGGGAGCTGGTCCAACAGGGCAAGCAGTTCGGCAAAGGAGTCCGGATGTTCGGATATGCCTTTGAGGTACACCAAGATCATGTCGAGTGCCGTGATCTTTATCTTAGCTCCGCAGCTATGTGTCTGCTCGAGAATCCTTTGGATTACTTGTCCTTTCGGGGTGCCTTCAAGATATGCGATTAGTGACGGAGCATCAATGATGCAAGGTGAGTCACTACACAGGGATGCATTTTCCTGACTGTTCAGCCTCATTGGTTACTCTCCTTGACCGGTGCTCTTTCTGTTGAAAAAACCCAGCCCGTGCCCCACAGGATCATCCAATTCAGGTACGAGCACCACTTTGCCGTCCAGATCGTATACGGCAAACCTGGTGCCGGGTTTGAGGCCAAGTTTGTTCCTGATCTGAGCTGGGATGACTATCTGGCCTCTTGTAGAAAGGGACGTTTTGTGCATTGAATCCACCTCGCAAATCGGTTGCCGGCATTAATGCTTGTGCGGCCATCCTGCCTGCTAAGTAGGGGAGATGCAGGCTCCCATGCCCTTTCTAGTATGTCCTGAACTGAAGTGGGATAGCAGATATGGTCGAATGTGTAAATTGGCGGCAAACGTTGAAATTCCCCCTCAAGTCGGGGAACATATACTCAACCGGTGTCATCGGATATATGAGTGAAAAATACGGAGGTGTCTGTATGGCTGCTGAACACAAAGTGGTAGTGTATTCCACTCCCACCTGTCCATGGTGTGTAAGAGCTAAAGACTATTTGAAAAACGCAGGGATCGAATTTGAGGAAAAAGATGTTTCAGTAGATGTTCAGGCTGCACGGGAAATGGTCAAGATTTCAGGCCGGATGGGTGTACCTGTGTTGGACATAGACGGCAACGTTGTGGTTGGGTTTGATAAGAACAAGATTGATGAGCTGCTTGGGCTCTAACCGGGCCTAGGAAATGATGCCGGCCGCACCTGAAAGAGAGTGCGGCCTTTTGTCTTGCGTCTATTAGTTGATTCCCAGTATGAGCAGAACGAGAATCAGGAAGATGATGAACACTAAGGGGTCATCAAAGCACCCTCCGCATTGTCTGCCTCCCATGATTGAGTCCTCCTCTCCGTTAATCTAGTTCATATTATGTAAATGAGGAGAAGTTGCTACTCCTTATGAGGCGTTGTAGGCTGCACCGGGGCAGGGTATGCCCTTTCCCCGGTGCAGTTTCCTCCCGCCGGGCTATGGCGGGCGGCTGGAATGGCGCAATGGTGCTTGCTGTACGCGGCCTAAATGGGGCTACTGTGGGTTATAGTAGCCATGTTCTTGCATGTAATTGAAGATTTTCTCGCCGTGTTTTTGTTCGTCTTCCTGGATTTTCTGAAGGTCTCTTCTGAGCCGGGGGTTGGCTGATTCAAATACCGAAGTGTCGTAGACGCCGGAGATGAATTTTTCCGTCATGAGCATGTCTTGACACATAGCTGCATCGTCAGCCGGGCCCGCCTGTTGGCCCTGGCTCTGTTGGTTTTGTTGCTGTGTTTGCTGGCTCCATGCATGGGTTCGGGTGTCAAATTGATGGGGTTCAAAACCTGAACCTCTGATCATATGGTGCTGTTGTTGCTGTTGCTCCTGCTGTTGTTGCTGTCCACCCTGACCGCCTAAGTACCTGTTCAGCAAATCGTAGTGATTTAGCTCCTCCTGGGCCAGTTCGTTGAACAGGTTGCGCAGCTCCTGGGACTTGGCAAGGTTGGCATATCCCCTGTACTTCTTAATGCAAATTTCCTCATGGGCTAGTTGATCTTGTAATAACGACCGTTCCTTCTGAGTTAGCTGATGGGTCATGCAATATCACCTCGTGTTAAGGATGCGGAGAAATCCTGTGACATATTCTTGGCGCTGAAGCAAAAACTCTGGCCCGGCTGTTGATGCAATCAGAGAACCGGACGAGGTCGGAACAGCACCTTTAACTGGTGGGGGAAGGTGGACGGGACAAAAGGCTCAGCCAATCTAGTCAGGTCTTACGCATACTTGTCGAAAATAGAGGTTGATTTATTGACTGCCAAACTATATAGTGTACCTTGGTAGGGTATCTGTGATGCTCGTCACAAATCTACCTTACCGCCGGGCTTCCGGTTGTGCGAATGGGGATTACTGAATATGCAAGAAGGGTGATTACATGGCTCAGAAAACCAATCCATTCGAGAACATGCTCGAGCAGCTAGATGCGGCCGCAGAGATCGCGGGGTTGGACAAGCAAGATTACATAACCCTACGTTATCCTGAACGGGAACTGACAGTTAACTTCCCTGTCAAGATGGACGATGGGACCATCCGCGTGTTTACCGGCTATCGCGTCCAGCACAGTACCATTAGAGGCCCTGCCAAGGGCGGGATCCGGTTCCATCCTGACGTAGATATGGATGAAACCAGAGCTTTGGCGGCTTGGATGACCTTCAAGTGTGCCGTTGTTGATATTCCCTATGGAGGGGCTAAAGGTGGGGTAACAGTTGATCCTACCGGACTGTCCCAGGGTGAAATTGAGAGGATTACCAGAGGATACACAGCCAAGATAGCGGATTTCATAGGACCTGAGAAGGACATTCCTGCTACTGACGTTAACACTACCCAGCAGATGATGGGTTGGATAATGGACACTTACAGCACCCTCGCCGGCGTATATTCCCCAGGAGTTGTAACCAGCAAACCGGTGGAAGCCGGCGGATCTGTCGGCCGCAAAGAGGCTACAGGATTGGGAGTCTTCTTTGTCACCTGGGAACTTGCGAAGAAACTCAACATGGATCTTGCTAAATCCACCGTTGCGGTCCAGGGGTTTGGCAACGTGGGTAGCAACGCTGCGAAGTTCCTGTATGAAGCGGGCGCCAAGATAGTGGCCGTCAGCGATGTATCAGGCGGGCTTTATTGTGAAGACGGGTTGGATATTCCTGCTTTGTTGGAATATGTAGACAAGCATCCGAGGCGCATTATCGAAGGCTACCAGCAGGAAGGAGTCAAAACTACAGACAACCACGGGATTCTCACATGCAAGTGTGACTTCTTGGTGCTGGCAGCTTTGGAGAACCAGATTACAGAAGAGGTCGCAAAAGAAGTCCAGGCTAAAGTTGTCATCGAAGGTGCCAACGGGCCGACAACCTTTGCCGGAGATAAGGTGCTTGAGGAAAGAGGCATCATAGCTTGCCCTGACATCCTCACCAATGCGGGCGGAGTCACGTGTTCATACTTCGAGTGGGTCCAGAACTTGCAGCACCATTACTGGGACATTGAAACCGTGAACTCCAACCTTGAGAGGATCATGGTCAAGGCGTTCAACGAAGTATATGAAACTGCAGAAGAATTGAAGATTCCTATGAGGATGGCAGCTTACATCGTAGCGCTCAAGCGGTTGATTGCTGCCCAGAAGATCAGAGGAATTTTCCTATAAGTTTCTGTTGGGGCTTCGGCAGAAGCCTTCCGACAGATGGGTTGCGGAGTCAGGTCTGTAGCAATGGTCGCAGTAACGTAGACAGGGATGCTTTGCACCAGAGTCTGTAGCAAGGGATAAGCATAAGTTGCACCGGGAAATACAGTAGAGATGCATATCCGATGCAGCATCAGTCACAGCAAAGTCACAGCAACTACAATACCTGGGATCAAGCAAGCATTGTTATGTAAGAGCAACGTCGCATGAGATGCAGTAAATCACACAGCCTTGCACGAAGCACAGAACAGAGTACCGGCTGCAGCAAGTACGCAACAGGAATAAACCAACGTACGATGCAACCGTTATACCAGATACGTACCATAGGATTCGGCCAAGACAAACCGGAATTCGGTTCTGGAATGTATGACACAGGGGTTTTGTAAGCGCACAGGGTACGAGTCAGGGTTTTGGTCGATGCAGCGCACGATAAGACAATAACCGGAACAGGGATCGAAGTGCATATGCAGCAACCAATGAGTGTGCTTCGCACAAAACGACGAATCTGTACCGCAGCCTAGCTGAAAAGGGCCCGTTTTGAAAGGGCCCTTTTCTACTTGAAGCAAAGGAGCGCCGTTGCTTTAAGCGACAGGCAAAACGATGTAGAATCAAGTTAAACGGGGAGCCTTTGTTGCGGAAGGTGAGTGTCTGTTGAAAGGTTTTGACTGCGCCGGTGAAGATGGCAGCAAACCCAAGCTTTCTGAGACGGTACATTCTGAGGCGTGTGATGGGCACAAGGTGTCCTGGGAGTATGCCACACGGGTGAAGCACAATCTCGTGTATGCCCTGGTTGTTGCGGGTGGCTCAAAACATGATGCAGACAGGGCGCTGGTGGAAGGCGCCTCTTTGGTGGTTGCTGCCGATTCTGGGGCGGAATTTATGAAACAGCATAATCTGGTTCCTGATATAATCGTGGGAGATTTCGATTCATCGAACCCCGATACCATTGACCGCTTCCAGGAGTTAGGCGTTCCAATAGTCCGACTGGAACGGGACAAGGACAAGACCGATACTGAGGTGGCACTGGATCTTATCGCCCGCAAAGGCTTTGAAACAGCAATCGTAATCGGAGCCACCGGGGGACGGCGTCTGGACCACGAGTTAGCTAATGTACTCTTGATTGAGCATTATGCCAAGAAGGGCCTGGACGTCATATTGCACTCCCAAGGCGCCGTGATCTTCGGGGTATCAGGCGACAAACATTGCCCGGGGATGCAGACGCGGGTGTTTGCCGGCAACCCGGGTGACTGGGTGACCATAATGCCCATAACTTCCCGGGTTACCGGAGCTACTACCGCTAACCTCAAATTCTCCCTCAACAATGAGGTGCTTTACAGGGGCAATACCCTTGGTGTCTCCAACGAAATGCTTGGCGCCACGGCGGGTATCTCCCTTGCGTCAGGTTTTGCCCTGGTGATGATTCATCCTAGATAGATTTTGCACGTCAATTGCCCGGCAGCTCATTCAAGGGCCGGCCTCTAGGGTCATCCCTGGCCGGCTTACCCAAGGACATCAGTTCGCCCAGAGTCATGATCTCGTACCCGGCCGCTTTGAGATTCTCTAACACCATAGGCAAAGCTTCGTGGGTTTGCTTTGCTGAGTCAGATGCATGGAACAGCAGAATCGCTCCGGGAAAGCAGAGTTTCGACACTCTCTCGACGATGTATGAGGCGCCTGGGTTTTTCCAGTCCAGGCTGTCAACAGCCCAGATTACCGTCTCATAACCGAGCTCCCTGGCTGTCAGCACTACCAAGTCATCATAATCTCCGTTAGGCGGCCTGAAATACCTGGGTGTGGTATCTGTAAGGTTTACGAGTATGTCATGGGCTGATTGTATGTTTTTCTTAATGCTCTCCTTGCTCTCCTGGCTCAGGTTTACGTGTTCTTGCCCGTGACTGGCAATCTCGTGGCCGTCTTGGACAATGCGGGACACTATGGACTTGTAGTGGTTGGCCCACGGCCCTGAAAGAAAGAACGTAGCTTTTTGATTATGTTGTAACAGTACGTCAAGCACCTTCTCAGGGGTCTTGTCGCCCCACGAAATGTCAAAGGTAAGCGCCAGTGCCTTTTTATCGGTTTCCACATAGAATACAGGCATTTCCGTTCCCATTGCCAGGCGTGGGTCGTACATCTCGAAGACGGGTTCGACCGGAGGCGGGCGCAAACCATAGAATACGCCCCCTGCGACTAGTAGCACGGCAAGTAGGGCAAAAGCAATTCTTCTTTTGGTGAACATGGAAATTCCCCCCGGGAGGCTGAGCCGGGGAACTTATCCCCGGCTTTAGTTCCTGTTTGGTTCATATAAAAATGATAGTTTTAGCGGGAGTGATATATTACCTGTTGCGGGCAAAAACTGACTTGTTCACATGCTGCGTGTAATCCGTCTCCTTGCTGTTTCCCAGGCGGCGTTGCTTAATCCATCCCCTGCGTATTCCCACACCTGGCTTGTGCCTGTCTGCCGGCGGTTGTACCGGTGTTTTGGCACACTGTGACGGTTGCCTCAAGAACTCAGATAGTGACGGAGCTTGAGGTGTAATACGGGGCGAACTTCTTGCAATCACTGACTTGCCGTCCGGAGACAAGGTTATCTCAACCTTCTGGTCATCTTTCTCAGCAACCTCCGGCGGTGGCCGGCCATTGGTGCTCCTGCCCGTCTTTTGTTTAGATTTGTCCAATCCGGCCAAGAAGTTGAGGAGAGAGGCTATGAGGTTGGGGTCTGGACCCAAGCTGCCCTGAGACGAAGTTCTTGTTGCATCGCCTGGAGAATCTCCGGGTGTCTCACTGTAAGTTTCACAAGGTTCATCGCCTGAAAATGAGCCGTCTTCAGTGGCTGAAGCCGGTTTGGATCTCGAAAGGGAAGAGACCAGTTTGAGTATGGCTGAAATCAGTGTAGGGTCGATTCCTCCTCCTTCTTTGCTTCCAAGGAGTAACGGGATTGCAGATAGCAATGGGGCCAAAGCATCTGGCCTTGCTGCCCCGCTGTGGGTATCCGCCAAACCGGACGGCTCTGATTGAGGTTGGAGGCTGCCTTCTCGCCGGGCCGGTTGTAATATAGTGTCTGCAATCGGATGGCCTTGGGGCAAAACGGGACCGCCGGTTGGTGCTTCCGGGCCGGTTTCCGGTGCGGAACTTCCGGTTGATACCTGGCCCTCTTCCTCTCCGCCTTCAGAAACAGCCGGAATCTCCGCTAATTCGCCGGCTGCGTAAAACACTTCCAGGATTCCCATGAGGTTTAACAGTGCGAGCAGGCCCGCTTTTGCCCGCACCCAACCGGGATCATCGGAACCCTCACCTGTCAAAAAAGTTTGGGCAAGCCGGCTAAGACTGCCCTTATTCACCGTTTGCTCCACTCCGTCCAAAGAAGCCAGCAAACTCCGGAGGTACCTTTCCACCGAACACTCCTCCAACTTCCGTCCTCAGCAAGGTCCGCGCCTTTCCGATGGCGTCATTTACCGCTTGTGCTATTACCGCTTCCAGGGTTGCCAAATCAAAAGGTTGCTCAGCTAATTTGGCCCGGTCGATGGTTATGTCTTTTATATTGAACCAGATGTCTCCCGTGACTTTGACCAGCCCGTCGTTTGCAGTTCCCTGCACTGTCCTGTCCTGCAAGTTTGACAATCTCGTGTTTAACTCGGACTCGATTTTCTCCATCTGCATAAGTAAACTAGCCAGGTTGTGCACACTGGTTCCCTCCAGTTACCCTGTTTCAGCATCTTATGCACAGCTTGCCGATGATGGTACCAACCATTTGTTACTTGGGAAAAGCCTTGGCAGGCAGGGTTTAACTTTCCCTCTTCCGCTTGTTGAAGCTCGACGGCTTTTCGGCAGCTGCCCTCTTTGATGGGCTCAGGATTTTGACCGGGCTCTCATTCCTTGACGAAGGATCTTTCTTGCCTGCACGGGTTACTCTGGTGTTGAAAGAGCCTGTTGCCCCCAAGAGCAGGATCAGGATCAAGAACAGCTCATACGGGTTGACCTCAACTCCGAGAATTTTCATTCTAACTCCTCCTCATGTTTGAGATATTACTGGTTCACTGCTGGTTGAGAGTGTGAATACCTGCACCAGCCACACCACTACCAGGATGATGAAAAGCGATAGCGCAGAGTCGATCCGGGAAAGCAGCTTGCTTTTGGCTTGCTCCGCCAAGGCTGTCAATTCGATTCCGTCAGCTAACGATGTTGAACTGTCAGCAAGACTGATTAGGGTATCTATCACATTCCGGCCCCACTGGCCGGCAAACGGCCTTAGCGCCGAGACCAGATCCAACGTTTCCTTGTTGAGACTGTTGGCCACTTCTAGCCCCCCTTGTCGTAAAATGATCAGGTCAGTCATCTCATAATATGAGGGATGATGGCATTATGTTGACAGCAACGGAGGTCAAGTGAGATGTCATGTAGTACGATATTGTTGTATCCCCGGTGACGCTTGAACAAAAAAGGTAAATTTGCGCCCAAAAGAGAACATTAAGCCAAAGGCAGCTGAAAGAGGAGGGCAGTACCACATGGATATAGCTTCTGTGCTTAAGAAGAAGGCTGAACAGGATCCTGCCATGGACGAGATCCGTATGGAACGGGCAGAGGAGCTGCATTCCGAGTGTCTTGTCATTGACGGACACCAGGGGACGCTGCTGGATGTCATCAAGGGAGTCAGGAACTTCGGGGAGCAATCCTCCCTGGGGCATTCTGATGTACCAAGATTGCGGCAGGCGGGAGTGGATTGTGTAATCCTCAGCGCATTTCCCCATGACAGATTGCAGCCTATAAGAGGTGTTAGACAGGCCCTTGAGTATATAGACGTGTTTCATGAATTGGGTTCGATACCCGGGGTAAGTCACGTGTTGCAAACGTCAGACATTGAAGACGCCAGGGAAGCGGGCGAGGTAGGCATTATGCTCAGCCTCGGCGACGGTGCCATGCTTGAAGGCAGCATTGAGACTCTCCGGATGTATCACAAGCTCGGTGTCAGGATGCTGACCTTAACTTGGAACGACAGGAATCTCATCGGCGACGGCGCCGCTTTTTCAGTGTCCAGGGGCGGGCTTACTCCTTTCGGCTTCAAAGTTGTGGAGGAAGCAGCCCGGTTGGGAGTGGTTGTAGATGTATCCCATTTGTCTGAAGCCGGGTTCTGGGATGTGCTGGATGTGGCCCAAGCACCGGTTGTAGTCAGCCATTCAAACTGCCATGCTTTGCTTGCCCATCCCAGAAACCTCACAGATGCCCAGCTCAAGGCAATCGGCGAAGCCGGGGGGCTGGTGGGGATTTCGTTTAACCACGAATACATCACGGGCACAGACGAGAATGCCACCATTTCTCAGGTGGCAGACCACATAATCCACGCGATGGAAGTGGCTGGAGAAGAGAGTGTGGGCTTAGGTACGGATTTTGACAGTTTCGGAGAGCCGGGGCCGGAACCTGCGACTCACATTGGAAAGCTCCCGCTGCTCACGCTTGAACTCTTGAAGCGGGGCGTATCAGGCCAGCAGATTGAAGGGCTTCTGGGCCGGAACTGGATGCGTATCCTAAGAGCGGTGATTGGATAGGAAAAGGGAGGAGTTTGGGTTTCTGCCGTGAAGGTGCTCGTGGCGATGAACGCATTTAAAGGGAGCCTGTCAGCCCAAGAGGCGTGCGCTTTGGTGGCTGATGGGTTCAGGCAGGGGTTTCCTGAAGCCCGTGTGGTTGAAATCCCCCTTGCCGACGGCGGTGACGGCACCCTGGATGTACTGGTAGCTGCTAGGTCCGGGCAAGTTCAACATGTAGAAGTGACCGGCCCTTACAACAAGCCCGCAAGGTGCAGGATGGGATTGCTTCCAGGTTACACTGTGGTTGTAGAAAGCGCCGCTTGTTCAGGGCTTGCACTGGCAGCGCCAGGGGAGCGGGATGTGTTTTCTGCCACAAGTTACGGGGTAGGCGAGCTCATGGCCCTGGCTGCCGACAAAGGTGTCCGCCGGATTATTGTGGGAATAGGCGGAACGGCTATGAACGACGGAGGCATCGGCATGGTACAAGCTGCAGGAGGCAAAGTGCTGGACGTGGCTGGCCGCCAGGTTCCACGGGGTATCTGCGGGCTAAAGCATGTGTCACATGTTGCTCCCGGTGATATCCCGGAAAGGTTCAAGGATATTGAGATGATAGCTATTTGCGATGTAGATAACCCTCTTACCGGCTCTGACGGAGCAACCATGGTATATGGGCCCCAAAAGGGGCTTAAGCCGCATGAACTTGATGAAGTGGACGGTTACATGGACCGGTATGGTTCAGTGCTGGCCGCGGATCTGCGGCGCGACCCAAGAAATGTGCCCAGGACAGGCGCAGGCGGAGGCCTGGCTGCGGCACTTTGGGCGTTCTTCAGGGCAAAGCTCGTAGACGGGGCCGGTTTCATTTTGGAGGAGACCGGTTTCATAGATGAAATAGAGGGTGCAAGCCTTGTCATCACGGGCGAAGGCAGGATAGATTCCCAGACTCAAAAAGGCAAGGTTCCGTATGCAGTAGCTAAAGCCGGGTTTGAACGGGGTGTCTCTGTGATAGCGCTTGGCGGCAGTGTGGGTGACAGTGTGCTCACAAGGTACCCCCGGGAGTTTTCAGCCGTGTTTGACAGTACAACCGGCCCTGGCACGGTAGAGAAAGCTATTGAAAAGGCCGGGTTAACCCTGCGTTTTGCTGCCAGGCAAATCGCAAGTTTGTCCAGGGCAGTGTTGCTGGGCGGCCCGGCGGTAAGGCGGGAAGTTTCGGCCGGCGGAGTGGTCTTCAGGGAGAGCAATGGGAGACTCCAGGTGCTCTTGGTTGAAGACAGGTTTGGTTATGTGGCCTTGCCAAAAGGACATGTGGATGAGGGAGAAACCATTGAACAAGCTGCTTTGAGGGAAGTCAAAGAAGAAACGGGGCTCGACTGCGAGATAGTCGCCTATGCGGGGCCATGCGTATACAGGTTTTTCGATAGCGGATGTGCCGTGGTTGAGAAAACAGTCCATTATTATGCAATGAAACACATTAGAGGAGGCCTCAAGCCTCAACCGGGCGAGACGGCCCGGGTGATGTGGGTTGACCAGGAAGACGTGGGCCGCATTAAGTCATATCCCAATACCAAGCAATTCATCGAAAGAGCTGCGGAGCTGTTGCCATAAACCTACAGGTATGTGATATAATGTATAGTGCGAAGGGCCCGGTGACCACACGGAACACGCACCCTGCGTGTTTCGCTGAGGCCGGGCCGTTTGTTTTGCCTTTCGGCCGGCCCTCACATAAGAGTAGAACAACACGGTGGGGGAGTTTCAATGGAAAACCGCTTAGGCGTTGTATTAAGGATCTTTTTCCCTTTGTGTGCTTGCGGGTTGCTTGCCGCACTGTTGGTCCGGTTTAGCTGGTTCGGCGACTCGTACGTGTTCTTGACCATAGAAGAGTCTTCGCTAAATGCCATCAACGGGTGGCCCCTTAATATGCCGGAGCTATCCCGGGTGTTCATTGACGTCCAAGCAAAAACCCTGGTATTGCCCGAGAAGAAAAACCTCTTGGGAGTATGCCTGGGGGTGTATTACAGTGCTACATCCCAGGGTGTGGAATTTGATGAGCGCCTGATCTTGTCACGCACGGGCAGGGTGGGTTTGGATCTTACTGCGCCTGCTTCGTTGGTGGTTCCGGATATCAACGGCGGGGAAGTCGAACTTGTAAACAACCTGGCCAGGGTGGTTGCGGGCAAGCTCAAAATCGCAGGCACAAGAAGGGACGGAACGGTTGAAATAGAGTACGGTTCCAGGCACATCACCCTCAAGCCCGGAGAATCCTGGGCTGAGCTCCTGGTGTTGGAGCCCGGTGGGCCCAGGGCTATTTCATCCGGCAATTGGCAGGAAGAATTGGACAGGTGCGTCCGGTTGGGCTACCCTGCAACGCGGGTGGCGATAGCTAACAGGGGGTTGTGGCCAAAATCAGGCGTTAAGGCGGGGATTGCCGGTGACTAGAAGACACCCTGTTTTGGCCCATGGAAAGCCCATGGGCAGCTCCAGAGCAGTTGTGGCTGTGGTGGCGGCAGTGTGCATAATGTTCAATGTCGCAGCACCTTTAGGCGGGTACACAGCCCCTGGGAGTACCCCGTCCAAACCCCTTGTGCTTATCGGTGAGCCGGCCAAGAAGGACGGTGAGAGTCTGTGGTCCCGGACAGGCTTGGTGTCCCGGCTGGAAGCCGCAGGCTACGAGCCAGGGAAGACTTTGTTTGTGTATACTCCGGAAGAGCCGTACGGGGACCTGGATTCAGGAGCGCATACACTGCGTCAAGTGTTGGATGAAACCGTAAATACCACAGGATGCAACCTTCTGGATGTAGCTGCCTACGGGGTCTCAGGGCTGGTCCTCAGGTTTGGGGTGGAAATGGGGATTATCAGAGACGGCCTGGTAGACAAGGCCATCATGCTGAGCACCCCTCAAAGAGGTTCGTTTGTGGCTGATTTGTTGTACCAGGCGTGTACCGTCGTGAAGCATGAGTGCATATTTGAAAAGCAAACCAGGCTGGCACGGTTTTCGCCCTTCGGTGATGTAGGCGCTGCATTGGATCCCGGGTCCATACCTGCAAGAAGTACAGGGGATCTGCCCGGTTCTATCGGATCGGGCAACTTCTCTTGGGAAGGCGAGGCTTGGTGGGTGGCAAAAAGGGCGCGGGAAATCTATGAGCCCCTTTACAGCCAGTATGTACAAGAGAGATTTCTGTCCCTTCCTTATGTGCCCGTGGATTCCCCAAGTCAAACCTTTGCCGGGTGGATAGAGCAAAAGCGTCCCTTGATATGGGAGAACTGTATCGCAAAGGGCAATGAGACGCCTTTCGGGGCTATGCCTGACACTGCCCTGAGCGGCCCGCCCAAAGCCGGTCAAGATTTCACCGTGGCATATTATGAGCTGCTTGCCATGGCCGTGGGCAGAAACCAGTATGTCGTAAGGATGGCTTCTGCAGGAAGTCTTGCCCAGAGCTTGTTTTCGTCGCCCCAGGGGCAGATGCCCGGCACCGTCAAGGACGCTCTCGTGCATTACGGGGTGAAAGCGCTCTTGCATTACGCCAAGAAGGCACTTGTCACGGTGAAAGCGGAAGTGCAAAGGATTATAACAGACAACATCGTGAGTTCAATAGGATACCTGGACAGTCCTGACAGCATATTCCTGAGAAGGCTGGTCAAAGAAGAAGTATTAGTCAACCTGGGTACTTCTTCCGGCCAAAGGTTCTACAGGGTACCCGCCAACTACTATCTGGATCAGATTAACCGGAGATCTTCTTCATCAGCTGACACACGAAGTACGCGCTTTGTGACCATAACCGGTAGAGTTTCAAACTTGCTAAGTCTGGTGTGGCCGCAGGTGGGCCCCAACAACTTGTTCTGTGAAGTAGACTCTGCAGTGCCGCCCCAGGGGTCGCGGGATGTAATCCGGGTGTTTACAGGGTTTATGTCTCCGTCTTACCTTAACCTGCTCAAAGACCAACGGGTTCAAGAGAGCATAGTGGTGTTGCTGTTGGAGCCGGAACAAGTTAGCCAACTCACCCCCGGATACAACGGGCAGCAGGAGATTTCAGCGTCAAGCTGGCAGCCTTCGTATGTGTCGCCGGCTTGGGACGCAGCCGGAGATAAGGTATTTGATGTATCAATCAGCGTACCGTCCTTGCCTGAAGGGTGGGGATGTGTCGTGTGGGTTGAAGGGTACGATGGAGAACGGTGGCTGCCTGTCCCTGGTTGGCACCAGGTACTCGCCGGGGGAACCAGGACACACATATTGCTGAAGGACAAGTGTTATAGAGTGGGATTGCGGCTAGTCAGGGTGGGGCCGGTAAACCCCTATACCCCCGGGGGAAAAGTCGGGTCGGCTTTTGAAAGCGAGTTGTTCAGCAAAGCTTGGATTAGCATGCATGTTTTGCAGGCCGGTGAAGGCACAGGGCATGAAGACGTGCAGATTCCCGGTGCCGGCTATGACGACGGCCCGGGAAGTGTCCCGCATGCTCCTGGTGCCGGTCAAGCCGGCGGTGCTGGGATTGTGCCGCCCGGCCCTGGTTCGGCAGGCAATGTCCCGGGCGACGAAGATAGCGGAAATCAGGGTTCAGGTCAAGACTCAGCCGGCGGGGAAGACATCCCCAGTGTAAGGGTAGTCTACAGATCCAAGCACACCACTTTGTGGAAACCCCAGGAGACATATCATGCATATTGGGAAATCGACTTTGGCGACGGTGAAACAGTGGTTGTGCAGGGGCAGCCTTACCTGGAAACCGCCCACATCTTCGAACCTTCAGGCCGTTACAAGGTGCGGGCAGTTTCGTACGATAATCATAATAACGTGTTGCTTGAAAAATCATGGGATGTTGCAACGGGCGGGGAACCGGAAGTCAGGGAATTCTGTTGTTCCAGTATTGTCCCTCCCGCGGTACAATTAGAACTGACGGGGCCGCAGAAGTGGGTTACCGGCAAGCATGCGCTGTTTTCAGGGAAAGCTACATGGAGACTTCCTGACGGAGCGCGGATTATAGCGGTTGACTGCGATCCCGGTGAGAGATTCCAGGTGCTTTGGGAACGTTCAGGAGAGTTTACAGTGTTGTGGGCGGTAAGGTTGACGATAGATTATGAATTAGAGGAAAGGGTGATCAGAGTAAAGAATACGTATGTTACATCAACACAGGTAGATGTGTTCACACCTGGAATTACCCGGTAACTAAGCAACACTCTATGGAACTTGATGGCAGATATTGCGTCAGGAATACAAAGGCAAGCCTGAGCCGGAGGTGCAAACAAATGATAAAGATCTGCGGACTGACAAAAGCATACCAAATGGGCAAGATCACGGTACCTGCCCTCAGGGAAGTTGATATGGAGATTCCAAAAGGCCAGTTTGTTGCCATAATGGGGCCCTCTGGGTCAGGCAAGTCAACCTTGATGAATATCCTGGGATGTCTCGATAGGCCCACATCGGGCGAATATTACCTTGACGGCGAAGATGTGAGCAAGAAATCAGATAATGAGCTGGCTGATATACGTAACAAATGCATTGGCTTCATTTTTCAAGCCTATAACCTGCTGTCGAGGGTCGATGCAACGTCCAACGTGGAGCTGCCCTTGATATACAGAGGGGTGTCCCCGCGGGAACGGCGTGAAAGGGCTGCCAAAGCTTTAGAAGCTGTGGGCCTCGCTAAGAGAGCTCAGCACAGACCCAATGAGATGTCAGGCGGAGAGCAGCAGAGGGTGGCTATTGCCCGCGCGATTGTAGGCGGGCCCAAAGTGATTTTGGCGGATGAGCCTACAGGAAACCTGGATTCCCGGTCAGGCGAAGAGATAATGGTGATCTTTCAAGAACTCCATAGACAAGGCATAACAATCGTCCTGGTAACCCACGATCCCGACATTGCCAGGCATTCAGAGAGGGTAATCTCGCTCAAAGACGGCAGGATCATTTCAGATGAAATGGTTGAAGACCGCCTGGATGCCAGGGAACTGCTGGCTGCTATGCCTCAGCCCGACGTTTCAGCTTAGGGCGCTCCGGAGGAGTGCTCTTCTTGCTCATTGGGTCATTATCTGTTGTGTCAGACGTCTCATTAACTCGGTTCCTTCGTCGCTGTTGAGGAACGAGCCTAACGCTTCTCCCAGGGCTGCCCGGAATTCCGGCGAG
Source organism: Bacillota bacterium (assembly GCA_012841065.1). Taxonomy (GTDB): domain Bacteria; phylum Bacillota; class Sulfobacillia; order Fermentithermobacillales; family Fermentithermobacillaceae; genus DTU015. Next base: position 17,802 of record DUVI01000042.1, on the reverse strand, counting down.
GCCATGGCTTCATCGAGCATTTGCCTGAAGGTCGATGGCGCCTGATTGCGTATGATATCGTTTACCAGGGCTTTTCCTTGCTCTGAACACAGGATATCTTGAACGAGAGATTTTACCATGGATTGATCCAACAAAGCCTGCGCAGGGTCATCGTCCAAGACGGTTCCGGAGATCGCCTGCTGTAAATCGAGGATAACATGGGGTGCATAGTAAGCTAAGCCTGCGAGCGTTCCCATAGACAAACATACACCGATAACAACTCCCAGGCACACATAAGCTATCCGTTGTCTTCCAGACACTGTGGTTGCCCTCCCGCCGGATTGTGTTTTATGTTGATAGCATGTGTTGAATGGTATGCTACTATTCCTGGGTGGTATGATTGATAGAGGTGATCGTATGAAGCCTGTGCTTTTCACTCTAGGCGGGATAAAATTCTACTCTTACGGCCTTATGGTCGGGTTGGGGTATGTGCTTGGTGCCAGAGTAGCAGTCAAAATGGCTCTCAAAAAAGGAGTGGATCCGGACTCCCTGTTCGATTTCTTTATCTTGTTATTCGTAGCCGGGGTTCTGGGCGGCAGATTGCTTCACATGGCATTGAACCCCGCGAGCTATCAGGATTTGCAGGCGGTGTTGGATCTCAGGGACGGCGGCCTGTCAATCCACGGTGTACTCCTCGGGGGGCTAATTGCCGTAATCGTGTATTGCCATGTGAAAAAGGTGCGCCTGGGACAACTGCTTGACATAGTAGTTCCGGGAGTTGCTTTGGGACAATCAATCGGCAGATGGGGCTGCCTGTTCAATGGCTGCTGTTACGGGACATTGACCGGCGGCGCGTGGGGTGTGCTTACCAGATACGCTCCGGGATTGAGACATCCCTATCCGATTTATGAAAGCATAGCTGACTTCCTGCTGTTTATCCTATTGTTGAAAATGTCCGAACGGGTGAAGTTTGACGGCGGTTTGTTCTCAATTTACTTCTCTGGATATGCGGCCATACGGTTTGCCCTTGAGTTTTTCAGGGAGAACCACAGTTTCGTGTTAGGGTTGAGCTATGCCCAATGGTTTTCTGTCCTGTTACTTGCAGCCGGTTTGGGTTGTTTCGCATATCTCAAGCGGAGATCTGGCATCAACAACCATACCTTAGCTTAACTATCCACAGCACAGCTTGCCGTATTCTGGATAATATCAATCCCATTCCCATAAATCCGAAATACTGTATGAACCGTTGTGAAAAGTAACTACAAAGGGGGTGACAAAGTGAACGTCAGATTTGCTTTCTCGCAAGAGGAACTCGAATCGGCACTCAACGGGATTGATGCAGGGATTCTGTTGGTAGACTCAACAGGTTGCATTGCCTTTGCCAATCAAAAAGCAGCTTTGCTCCTTAGCTGCGCCGGACAAGAGATCGCGGGGCGGGGCTTTGGGGAGTTCATGCGCCACGTTGCTGACTTGCATGCTGTGGGTCACAATGAGTTTGCCAGGTGGATTGACCTTGTAGAAAGCGCTTCGCCTGCCGGACAAGATCTCAGGTTTGATTGCCAGGTTGAGTATCTAGGCCGCAACCAGAAGCGGACTCTGAAGTTTGTTGCCGCGCCCGTTGGCCCGCCGCAACAAAGCCAGCTGAAGACTGTCGTAACCCATGAGACATCAGAAACACCTCAGCCGCCGCAACAAAGCCGGCTGAAGACTGTCGTAACCATCAAAGGTGTGTCCTGCATCGATGACCGGCCTGAAGATGTCTTGTATCCAGGTGAACCTGATCCGGGATGGAATGTGGTTTCCTACGGCCCCCACACGCTGATTGAGCAACAGGACATCGATACCGAAACCATCCTGTCGAAGGAAATGAGGGTAATATTCCGAATCAGTCAAGAGATGAGGAGGTTGCTGGATCTAGATGACCTGCTCAATCACATCTTATACATTGTGTCAACGGAGATGCGGTATACCGACTGTTCTATCTTACTCCCAGACGAAGGCGGACAGAACCTCGTGCTTTCTGCCGGTTTGGGAATGTCCCAAAAGGTACTCGGGCTCAAGGTCCCTCGTGGAACAGGGATTTCATGGTGGGTCATGGAACACGGCCAGCCTCAGAATGTGCCGGATGTGAGGGTAGACGACAGGTATTATCAAGGCACGCCTGAGGTAGCTTCAGAATTGCATGTGCCCCTTGAGGTGCGGGGAAAACGGCTGGGAGTATTGGTTGTGCAAAAAGCTGAGAAGTATGGCTTCACGCCGACAGATGTCAAACTGCTCATGGCAGTTGCAGGCCACATCGCGTCGGCATTGGAGGTGGCCCAATTGCACAGGCAGGTCAAAAAAGCGGCCGAGACTGACAACCTGACCGGGTTGTATAATAGGAGCAGCATAGTGTCTGCCCTGGAAAGGTTCATACAAGGCGCGAAACACAATAAGTACCCTGAGTGCATCTCGATTATCTTGCTCGACGTAGACAGGTTAAAATTTGTGAACGACAATTTCGGACACCTGGCAGGCGATCTGGTATTGATGCACATTGCCGAAAGCCTCACGAGAGGGTTCAGGGCCAATGATATAGTAGGCAGGTTCGGAGGTGACGAGTTCATAGTTTTGCTGCCCGGGGTTAGTCCTGAAGTGGCATGCGAGCGCGTAAAGGCCGTGATAAGAGGTTGGCTTGATGCAACGCTCACAGACCCGTCGGGAAGGCACGTTCCGGTTCCCAGTGCATCTTTCGGTATATCATGCTATCCCATGGACGGGGTTGAGTCACGGTTGTTGGTGGCAGCAGCTGACGACAAACTTCTGGCAGCAAAAGCTAAGACTCATGAGAGGATACATCGATCCCAGCAAAATACCTTTCAAGGTACTGGCTATAGCTTCAGCTCTTAGAGACAGCGGTGGCAATCCCCTAATCGTAGGTGGCCCGGTAAGGGATGTTTTGCTTGGAAAGCAACCGTTAGACTGGGATATTGCTGTCAATATGGATCCTCATCAGGTATTGCGTGTGTTCCCGGGGGCATGTACTGTAGGGATTGAGTACGGCAGGGTTTCAGTTGGAGATGTGGACGTGGTTTCCCTGCGGGCTGAGAAGGATTACCATGATAAACGTCACCCCAGCCAGGTGATGTTTGGGGTGCCGTTGGAGAAAGACCTGGAACGCAGGGACTTTACCATCAACGCCATGGCCTGGGATCCTTTTACCGGTGAGATTTTCGATCCTTTCGGAGGGCTCAATGACCTTGAGCGCCGGGCGCTTGTATGCGTGGGGCTTGCCTCAGAGCGGTTTGAGGAAGATCCCCTGAGGATCTTGAGAGCGGTAAGGCTGAAAACGTGCCTCGGGTTGAACTTAGATGCTGAGTTGGTCGAAGCTATCCGGGCATGTAAGGGCCTGTTGTCCCAGCTGCCTGGCGAGAGGGTATTTGCCGAGGTAAAGCGTATCCTGGTGTCTCCGTCTGCTTATCAAGGTATAGTGGACCTGTACGAATACGGCATAAGCGCTGTGGTCTTGCCTGAAGTGGACAAAGCTCCCAATCAGGCAGCAGTCGGCATTTCCGTATGTCAGCCGGACCTTGCAACAAGATTGGGGGTGTTGTTGGGGATAACCGAAACTGATGCAGATATCCTGAAACTCAGGTTCAACTTACCTGTAAGTTTGGCGAAAGAAGTTGAATGGTTAGCTCTAAATTGTGATCCTGAAATCATTCTCGATAAGCGTACGCTCCCAAAAGGCCATTCAGGTTTGTGGAAACAATCACAGGCATACAATAGCGATCCAGGGTACCTGGCAAGAAGGATAGTTTACCATTGGGGAACCAGGCAGCTTGAACGTCTGATGGAAGCAAAACGGGCAGTGTGGCTGGGCCTTGGCAACAGTGGCCTGCCAAAAGGATATTTGTTTCTGGCTGCAGGGTTCTGGTCAGTGTTTAACTCTGAATGCCAGGACTTCACGAACATCGCGCTTGACGGAAACGGAATTATGGAGCGTTTGGGTGTGGAGCAGGGAGAGGTTGTGGGGGAAGCTCTCGAATATCTGGAAGATGTAGTTCTGCAGAATCCGAAAATGAACGAGAAACAAACTTTATCGCAAGTATTGCTGGAATGGTGGCGTAAACGGACTTGAGAACCAATGGAGTAAGAACCCTTGCACGTATTGCAATAATGGTTGCTTTAGCTACGGCTTTGCATGTGGTTGAAGCTATGCTCCCAATTCCCTATACGGTTCCAGGTGCCAAATTGGGGCTTGCCAATATCGTGGCCCTGTATGCTGTAATGACCATGGGGCCCGGCGAGTCCATGGCGATAAGCTTCCTCCGGACCCTGTTGGGAAGCTTGTTGTCGGGAACCTTCCTGAATGTGGCCTACTATCTGAGCACTTCCGGAGCATTGGCGTCTACGGCTGTGATGTACGCGTTCAGGAAACTGTTTGGAGACAGTCTGTCGGTTATAGGCATAAGCGTTGCAGGTTCGATCACTCATAACGTTACCCAGCTTCTTGTGGCCAGTTTGATCCTGCGTCAGATCGGCGTCATGTTCTACTTGCCGTATCTCCTGCTGTTTGCAATACCTACAGGGATTTTTGTGGGTATGCTTGCAGGGAGAATCATTGTTTACACAGAAAACTTGTCTAAGCGGTAATGTGGCTGAAGTCCCATGGCTGTCTTGGAATATAGCGGAAAGACAGGAAAAAACTTACTTACCTGAAACAGCAAGGGGGTAGGAGCTCGATTGCGTAGCAAGATTCCGGATGTAGTAATCCGCAGGCTCGTGACATACTTGAGGATTTTGACTGACTTAGACGCAGGGCCTGATGACTATATTTCGTCGGCTGAAATCGGAGATCTGGCTGCGGTAAACAGCGCACAAGTGAGAAAAGACCTGGCACTGTTCGGAGAGTTTGGCAAGCAGGGTGTGGGATATCCCATCCTGGGCCTGAGAAATGAGCTCATAGAGATTCTGGGAGCCGACAGGCAGATGAACATAGGGATTGTCGGCGTAGGTGAACTTGGAACCGCTCTTGCCAGGTACCTGACTTCGAGAAAGGAAACCACCCCCAACTACAGGTTCGTCGTCAAGGGTCTGTTCGATGTTGACCCGGATAAGGTGGGTACTGAAATAGACGGCGTACCTGTGAGACACCTTCATGAGTTGGAACAAGTGATGGCTTCCAATGAGATCAAGATCGGCGTGATTGCAGTTCCGGCACAAGCTGCCCAGGACGTGGTCAATTATGCGATCTCCAAGGGGATTAAGGGATTCTTGAATTTTGCCCCTGTAAGGATCAAAGTTCCTTCCCATGTAAGGATCCAGAACAGCGATGTGACTTCTGATCTTCAGGAGCTGGGTTTTTACCTGTAGAGATTTCCAGGCGTAACGTCATCCTGGCCAAATTGGACTATATCGCAGGTCCAAAACACCCAGGACAACCGCTCTAGAACCCGCTTTCTGAGGTACTCAAACTATGCTTCCACCTTTATTGCCTTTGTGTTATGCTATGCTTGGTTTAATGTAAGCTTTGGGCTTAGTATTGGCTGAGCCAATGTAGCGGCCTAATGTAGCGGCCTTATGAATTCATCGTGGAGGTGAACCGGTTGTCAGATTCATTGATGCAGTTGGAAGCAAAACTGAAGGAACTGAGAGAACGCCGCAGTAAAGTGGAGCAAGGCGGCGGTCCGAAGAGAATCGAAAGGCAGCACGAGCGTGGCAAGATGAGTGCCAGGGAGCGGATAGCTGCCTTTTTCGATCCAGGCACGTTTGTTGAGATCGATGCGTTTGTCACCCACAGGGCAACCGAATTTGGCATGGCAGATGTCGAGGCCCCCGGCGAAGGTGTCGTTACCGGGTATGGTTTGGTTGACGGCAGGGCCGTGTGCGTTGCCGCCCAGGACTTCACTGTGATCGGCGGTTCGTTGGGTGAAATGCACGCAGAAAAAATCTGCAAGTGCATGGACCTTGCGGCCAAAGTTGGTATTCCGTTTGTGTCTTTGAACGATTCAGGCGGCGCCAGGATCCAGGAAGGGGTAGATGCCCTCAAGGGATACGGCAACATCTTTTACCGCAATGTGAAGTATTCAGGTGTAATCCCGCAGATATCAGTGATCCTTGGCCCGTGCGCAGGCGGGGCTGTGTATTCTCCTGCGCTCACTGATTTTGTGTTTATGGTTGAAGGCATATCCAACATGTTCATTACAGGGCCTCAGGTGATAAAAGCCGTCACCGGGGAAGAAGTGTCCACTGAGCAACTGGGAGGCGCACTTATACATAACCAGGTAAGCGGCGTGGCGCAGTTTATGGCTCCTGACGAGCGCACCTGTTTCGAAATGGTGCGGACGCTCTTGTCATATCTCCCTGCCAATAACCTGGAGGATCCTCCGTTTGTGGATTCAGGCGACGATCCCGGAAGATGCGATCCTAAACTGCGGGAAGTAGTGCCTGTTGATCCCAACAAAGGGTACAACATGTACGACGTAATCTACTCCATGGTTGACAATGGTGCCTTCTTTGAGGTGTCGAAGTGCTTCGCAACCAATATCATAACAGGGTTTGCACGGTTGGGCGGCAGGGCGGTGGGTCTGATTGCATCTCAGCCCCAGGTTAAAGCCGGATGCCTTGATATCGATGCTTCAGACAAAGCTTCCAGATTCGTAAGGTTTTGCGATGCTTTCAATATTCCCCTCGTAACCCTGGTAGACGTACCCGGGTACCTCCCTGGAGTCGATCAGGAATACGGCGGGATTATCAGGCATGGTGCCAAGCTCTTGTATGCCTACTCAGAAGCTACCGTGCCTAAGGTGACTGTGATAACCAGGAAGGCCTATGGCGGAGCTTACATAGCTATGTGCTCCAGGCATCTTGGCGCAGATATGGTATTTGCGCTCCCCCATGCAGAAATTGCTGTCATGGGTCCTGAAGGTGCCGCCAATGTGGTATTCAGGAAAGAAATCAGCGAAGCTGAAGACCCGGCTGCTAAGCGGGCAGAGAAAATCAAGGAATTCCGCGAAGTGTTCGCCAACCCATATGTGGCCGCGGGCCGAGGTTACATCGACGACGTCATCGATCCCCAGGAACTTCGTCCCAGGGTTATAAGTGCACTTGAGATTACAGCGACCAAAATGGTCGAGCAATCGCGCAAGAAGCATGGCAATATACCGTTGTGATGGCGTGGGTTCTGGTCACAACGTGTGGAGGGATATAGATGATACCGGATACCCTTGCAGGCGGTTTGATGTTGACTGTAATTAACATGGTCGTTGTGTTTGCGGCGCTTACCGTAATCGCCTTTGTGATTAACCTCATTCACAGATTAACGTCAAAGGAAGAAGATGAGAAGCCTAATGCAGGCACCGGGCTGGGAAGTTCAAACTCCCAGGGTGCATCGCGTAGGGCTGAGAAGGAAGTGCTTGCCGCAGTAGCTGTGCCTTTCGATTCACTGGATTCCCGCCGTAAAGCGGCCATTATGGCGGCTTTACGTGCCTATCTGGGATATGACGCAGTTCCGGTGTTCGTGCGAAGGATTCCGGATGCCGGGGCATGGGGTAAGACGTCAAGGATTCATGCTCTGAAATAGGCAAAGAATTATTTACGTCAAATTGTACATAAAGGAGGATCTAAAGTGCGACGATTCAGGGTTAAGATCGACGATGAAGTATTTGAGGTTGAAGTGGAAGAGATCGGGCAGGGTGCACAAAGGGAGCCGGTGGCAAGGATTCCCCAAGCTCCGGCAATTCCACAACAACCTGCGGTTTCTGCCAAGCCTGCGGCAGCGCCTGCGCCTAAGCCTGCTGCAGCTCCGGCCGGGGCAGGAGAGGTCACAGCTCCCATCCCTGGAGTTATCACTGAGATCAAGGTTGCAGCGGGATACAGTGTAAAGAGTGGCGACATCCTGCTGTATCTTGAAGCAATGAAGATGCAGAATGAAATCCTTGCACCTTATGACGCCACGGTGACTGAGGTCGTTGTGAGCCAAGGAGCGTCGGTGCAGACAGGAGACGTGCTCATCCGCCTAGACAAATAGTTACCTTAAGAAGCCAGAGGAAGGTGTATTTACCCCATGAGTGTAGGCACTGTTCTTGAAAGGTTATGGCTAGAAACCGGTTTTTCACAGATTACGTTGGGCAACATTGTGATGTTGGGCATAGGAATACTGCTCCTTTACCTTGCAATATACAAAGAATTCGAACCCCTTCTGTTGGTACCCATCGCGTTTGGGGCTATTTTGGCTAACTTGCCCCTTGCTCCAATCATGAATCCTCCTGAAGGAGATATGCCAGGTGGATTGCTGTACTACCTCAGTTTCGGTGTGGAGAAGGAAATATTCCCTCCCCTGATTTTCCTCGGGGTCGGGGCTATGACAGACTTCGGGCCGCTCCTGGCGAACCCCTCAACTATTCTGCTCGGAGCTGCAGCCCAGATCGGCGTGTTTCTGGCGATGCTTATGGCGCAAGCTTTGGGCTTCTCCATTAAGCAAGCCGGTGCTATCGGGATCATCGGAGGGGCAGACGGGCCAACCGCGATTTATACAGCTATGAAGTTAGCTCCGGACCTTCTGGGCCCGATTGCCGTTGCGGCGTACACCTACATGTCTCTGGTTCCTCTTATCCAGCCTCCAATCATGAGGGCTTTGACCACCAAAGAGGAACGCATGACGGTTATGAGCCAGCCTAGGAAAGTCTCAAAGACGGAGAAGATCATATTCCCAATTGTGGTTACCATATTGGTCGGCTTGCTTCTTCCATCGGTAGCTTCCCTGATTGGGATGCTTATGCTGGGCAACCTCTTCAGGGAATGCGGGGTCACTGAAAGGTTATCCAAGACTGCACAGAACGAGCTTAACAGCATCGTAGTGATCTTGCTGGCAACGTCTGTTGGGGCCACCATGAGCGCTGAGAACTTCCTGACCCTTGATACTCTCAAGATCATAGCCCTCGGGATAGTGGCCTTCGCCGGAGGTACTGCAGGTGGGGTGCTGCTTGGCAAACTCATGTATCACTTGACCGGCGGTAAGGTGAATCCTCTGATCGGTTCCGCCGGAGTATCGGCGGTTCCCATGGCTGCAAGGGTCAGCCAAGTTGTGGGCCAGGAGGAAAACCCCCAGAACTTCTTGCTTATGCATGCAATGGGGCCTAACGTTGCAGGAGCTATAGGAACGGCGGTTGCTGCCGGAGTCTTGATAGCGCTGCTTACATAAGGTTCCGGCAATGAGTGATTGGTTGATTAGGGAAACTGGCGGTTAGAATGCGTAAATTGGCGAATCCTGAAGGAGGGTCATAGGATGGACAGGAAAATCAGGGTTCTTGTAGGAAAACCAGGGCTGGACGGCCATGACCGCGGAGCTAAGGTAATAGCGAGGTCCTTTAGAGATGCGGGCATGGAAGTGATCTACAGTGGTCTGCACCGGACTCCGGAAGAACTGGCAAGGATGGCAGTGGAAGAAGACGTCGATGTAGTAGCTTGCTCTATTCTCTCAGGAGCGCACAATACGCTGCTTCCCCGCGTAGTTGAGTGTCTCAAGAAAGAAAAAGGTACTGACGAGTTGGACGTGCTGGTGCTTGCCGGCGGCATAATCCCCGTGGAAGATGTTGAGTTTTTGAAGCAGAACGGAGTAGACGAAGTGTTCGGTCCCGGAACCAGCACACAGGACATTGTGGAATATACAAGAGCTAACCTCAAGCGGTAAAGCAACAAGTGGAAGGCTGCTGCGGCGGCCTTAGATGGTTTTCCGACAATCCTGGCGGGATGGTGTTGTATTTGCATAACCAGGTAATCCAGGGTTTGCGGGACAGGAAACGTGCCGCCTTGGCAAGGGCTGTGACCCTAGTTGAGGATGGCTCAGAACATGCCCAGCACATCCTGGAAGAAGCTTATAGACTCAAAGGACGCAGTAAGATCATCGGCATAACAGGGTCACCGGGCGTTGGCAAGTCCACTTTGGTTGACAGCCTAATCGAGGCCATACGGGAGCGTGGCGATTCCGTAGGCGTGATCGCCGTAGACCCGTCTTCTCCGTTTACCGGCGGCGCAATACTGGGAGACAGGGTCAGGGTGCGTTCGCGTACAACTGATGATGGGGTTTTCTTCCGCAGCCTGGCATCCAGGGGATACCTGGGCGGGCTCTCAAGAAATACAGGCGACGTAATAACCCTGTTTGATGCTTTCGGCTTCGACTATGTACTGGTTGAAACAGTGGGCACAGGCCAGTCAGAAGTGGACATCATGCGCTATGCCCATTCTGTGCTGGTTGTCATGGCTCCGGGCTTAGGCGATGATATTCAAGCGATCAAGGCGGGAATCTTAGAGATCGGCGACGTGTTTTGCGTCAACAAAGCCGACCGCCCTGACGCTGACAGGGATGTTGCCGTGCTAGAGGCAATGCTGGGGCTGAACAAAGATTGGCAATGGAGGCCTCCGGTAGTCAAGACCGTCGCATCCCAGGGCAAGGGTGTACCTGAACTTCTGGACAAGATCGATGAGCACTTGGGGTTTCTAAAGCAGGGCAACTTGCTCGAGGAAAGGGTTTCTAGGAGCTACCTTGCTGCACTGGAAGCTAACTTAAGGCGGCAAACGGTTGAGCACGTCCTTTCAAAATCGCGTTCAGACGGTAGCCTTGACTGCGCCTTGAAGCAGTTATCCGAGGGCAAGACATATCCGGCTGCCTTGGCAAGGCAGCTTGTAGAGAAATATTTGTGTAGTGGAGTGTAATGAAGGAGGCAATAGCCGGCAGCAGGTGTGTTGCTAAACACAAGCCGGGAAGAGCGGGGACGCTTTTCCCGGCTCTCTGCCGGTAATTTCTCAGCAAGAACCAGGCACCGCCTCACGGCAAACATAGTACCACGCCAGTACCTCCGGACATGGTCACGAGTTGACCGGTCTGTTGTTCCGTCTGGTTCGGATTTGACCACTTCAGGGCCAAATCTGGCTTCAAATTAACCAGAGCTTCAAGAACTGGCTGGGAGCTGGTCTTTAACTGACCGCCCTTACCCCGAAACTGAGCTGAAATTGACCAGGCGTGTGAAATCGGGCTCCTCTAGTGGCTAAGTTGTCCAGTTCAGGCAATTCTGACATGCTTGTTGGACATACTTGATCAAGGGTGTAGATTACTTGACGGTATAGGATATAATTACTAATGATGTCCGATAAGAAAACTGTGCAAGTTGAAGAGGTTTCTTAATCAAGGGGATGATTGCGTGGCTTACTTTCACGGTCCCGATGAACCGGTTTATACCATAGGAGTTGCTGCGCGTCTTCTCGGTGAGACTCCGCAGTTCCTCAGACAGATAGAAAACGAAGGGTTGATATCACCCGCCCGGACCGATTCAAATATCCGCCTGTACTCCAGTAACGATCTCAAATTGCTCGCCCGCATCATATACCTCTGGAGACATTGCGGGATTAACCCACAAGGGATCCGGGTGATCATCGCCATGGAGGAGGGGGATTCTGACAGTCTGACACACGTTGACAGCCGGCCTCAGGATTCCATGCGCGCCACCAAACAAGGCAAGCACAATGCCGGCAGATGTGAGACCACAAACGGGATGGTCAAAGAGACCCGGTGAGACGTGATGCTTCGGGCCACGGTACGCCCAAAGAGACAAACTTGTGAAGATGTGGAGGTGCGTTTATGTCCAAGATTGTAAGTATTGACCTTGGTACCACTAACTCGGTTATTGCTGTTATGGAAGGTTCCGAGCCAACTGTGATAATCAACGCAGAGGGCTCCCGGACTACGCCATCCGTCGTGGCATACACAAAGAAGGGAGAAAAACTTGTAGGGCAGCTTGCCAGGCGTCAGGCTGTACTGAATCCCGAGAACACAATCTCATCCATCAAGAGGTTCATCGGCCGCCGGTTTGACGAAGTGGCAACTGAACGTGAGCGCGTCCCCTACACTATTAGGCGCGGTAGGCACGATGAGGTGCGGATATATGTGCCTTCGATAGACAAGGAACTCACTCCTGAGGAGCTATCTGCCCATGTGTTGCGGAAGCTGAAAGAAGATGCTGAAAAATACCTGGGCGAGTCGGTTACCAAAGCAGTTATCACGGTCCCGGCTTACTTCAACGATGCCCAGAGGCAAGCTACCAAGGACGCAGGCCGGATAGCCGGACTTGAGGTGCTGAGGATTATCAATGAGCCTACAGCTGCCTCCCTGGCTTACGGGGTAGACAAGAAGCAGAACGAAAAAATCCTCGTATTCGACTTGGGCGGAGGTACCTTTGACGTATCCCTACTGGAAGTAGGAGGCGGCGTGGTTGAAGTGCTGGCTACAGCCGGGGACACCCACCTCGGAGGCGACGATTACGACCAGAGAATCGTGGACTATGTGGCTGGGGAGTTCAGGAAGGACTACGGAATTGACCTACGAAAAGACAACCAGGCATTGCAGAGGCTCATGGAAGCTGCCGAAAAAGCTAAGATTGAACTTTCACAGGTGCTCGAAACCACCATCAGTCTGCCGTTTATCAGCGCAGACAGGGAAGGCCAGCCGCTCCACCTGGAGGTCAGGCTCACCAGGGCTAAGTTTGAGGAACTCACTGATGACCTCACCAGACGGTGTGCCGGTCCGGTTAGAAGGGTTTTGGAAGATGCCAAACTCAAGGTAGAAGATCTGGATGAAGTAATCCTGGTTGGTGGGTCCACCAGAATGCCCAAAATCCAAGAGATGGTTAAGAGCCTTACCGGCAAGGAGCCCAACCGCGGCGTTAACCCGGATGAGGTGGTTGCCATGGGCGCTGCGATCCAGGCGGGAGTGCTTGCCGGAGACGTGAAGGATATTGTGCTCCTTGACGTGACCCCCTTGACCCTGGGCATTGAGACCCTTGGTGGGGTAATGACGCCCATCATTGAACGCAATACAACCATTCCTGTGAGGAAGAGCCAGGTTTTCACGACCGCGGCTGACTTCCAGCCTCAGGTTGAGATACACGTGCTCCAAGGTGAACGTCCCATGGCACGTGACAACAGGACGCTGGGCAGGTTCACCCTTTCGGGTATTCCGCCTGCTCCAAGAGGCGTACCCCAGATCGAGGTGTCTTTCGACATTGACGCCAATGGAATACTGAATGTTTCAGCCAAAGACAAAGGCACAGGCAAAGAGCAGAAGATTACCATAAAGGCGTCAACCCAGCTTCCCAGGGAAGAAGTTGACAGGCTTGTGGCAGAAGCTGAGAAGCATGCTGAAGAAGACAGGCAGCAACGGGAGCGGATTGAGGCCAGAAACCAACTGGACCAGCTGATCTACTCGGTTGAGAAGAGTCTGAAAGATGTAGGCGACAAGATATCATCGGGTGACAAGCACAAGGTAGAAGAGGCATTGTCCAAAGCCAGAGAAGCGCTGAAGGGCGAGGACATTGATGCCATGAAGAAAGCTTCTGATGAGCTCAGGGACGCTGCGGCGAAACTGGCGGAAGAGCTCTACAAGCAAGCAGCTCAAGAAGGTGGGGCCTCCGGTCAGGAGACCGATGCAGCTTCTTCCGGCAGCGGTGACAAGAAAGATGTGTACGATGCCGAGTTCAAGGAAAAAACCAACGATAAGGAAAGCGGGTCTTAAGACAGATGGATAAGAACAAGAGAGATCCCAATACAGCCGAAGTTAACCCTGAGCCAGACCTATGTGGTGCAGAAGAAAAGCGCTGCCTGTCTGGAGATGAGCGCGGGCAAGCTGCCACGAGCCCTGACACTGCCGGTGGACCTTGTGCTCAAGAGGAGGCTTCATCTGGGGCCGAAACCGAAGCTCCTGGTGAGGGATCTGAGGTTTCAGGCGAAGCGGTAAATGAGACGATCCAGGCGCTTATCGTTGAACGGGATGAATGGAAGTCCAAGGCCGGGGACTATTGGGACAGGTACCTCAGGGCCATGTCGGAGATGGAGAATTTCAGGAAACGCACTGAAAGGGATATCCATAGCAGGGTAAACAGGGGCAAGTCTGAACTCATACTGCCCTTGCTGGATGTATTGGACAATTTCGACAGGGCCTTGGCCGCAGGAGAAAAAGGCGCAAACGAGGATAAGGACGGTGGGTTCAAGGCATTTTACGACGGCGTGGCCCTGATACAGCGCCAAATCCTGGATGTGCTCGCCAGGGAAGGTGTGGAGCCAATCGAAGATCCTGTAGGAAAGGCCTTCGATCCCAGGTACCACGAAGCTGTGGCTGCGCAAGAAGGCGGCGGGGAGCACGGTACCATAATCCAAGAGCTCCAGAAAGGGTACATGTATCAGGGTGAGGTCCTCAGGCCAAGCAGGGTAAAGGTGATAAGGTAAGTATGGCCGGCCTGCCCAAAACCTACGGGGCAGGCCGGTCTTGTATCACACCCCGGGAATATCTATCTCCCCGAGAGTGGCGATTGCCTTAGCTCTTATCTCTCCTTTGGCGGGCAAGCCTCTCTTCTCAAGCCCCATGAGGTAAGCGCCTCCTGCAGGTTCAAGTTCAGGTGTCTTGAACCTGGCAAAGGGCACGAACCTGTGGCAAGACAGTACGAACGAGTCTCTGAGGAGCGGGTTTGCACCTTTGGTGAACAGACTTCCCACCATGACAACGTCCTGAGGCACTTGCCACGAACCCAGCGACTTGATCATTCTTCCGATGATGTCTCCCATAACCTGGCCCAGGTTCATGAGTATGTCCATGCAAACCTCATCGCCCTCATTAGCCAGCTGGAACACGGCGGGCACTATCGCTTCCGCCTTCATGTAGATCCTGGAGAATTTGCCCTGGACTTCGTACATGTAGAGCGATAAATCATCGTAAGACGGAAAATCAAGCAGTGAAAGCACAACCTCAGCCAAACGTGTCTTAGGGCCGGTGCCGTCATTGGACCTGAATGAGTAATGAAGTGCGCTCCGGATCAGGTATCCGGCTCCGCCTTCGCCGCCCCATTCATAGCCCATTCCCCTGCCTGTGATTTTCCTGCCGTCAGGTGCAGCTGCTGCAGAAGTCGCCCCTGTACCTGCTATTACCACACCGCCGTAATCCTCTCCCGTGCCCGAACGGAAGCCGACCCATGTATCGTTCACGATCTCGAACTCCAGGCCCGGGTAGAGATTTAGAACTCCTGCCGTGAGGTTACGGAAGTCGACAGGGAAATCAGCTCCTGCCAACCCGAACACCGCATAATCAACTTCATCTATTCCACTGAGGCCCGCGTTGCCCAAAGCTACCGCTACGGCTGAATTGAGGTTCTCCATCGCAAGTTCGATTCCGGTGATCTGGTAATTGGTCGGCCCTGCAAGGCCTGCGCCCAGAATCCGGCCTGTATCGTCTCCCACAACAGCCAAGGTTTTGGTAGCTCCGCCGTCAACGCCCAGGATGAAAGACATTTACATCCTCCTTTTCGTTGATGCTTATCGTTTCAAACCCGGTAAACATCATCCCACCAGGAGCCCTATACCGAATCCACGGATCACAAGTTCCCACCGGGTGTTGTAATCAGAAGCCGGGAACCTGTTTTCCCCTAAACTGGGGCAAGAACCCGCTGTTGGCTTTCAGGATGTCTTTCAGCAAGTTTGCCGCAACCTCCCCGTCTTGAACCAAGGGATGATTGATGAGGGCTGAGAAGGCTTTGACGATGTTGCCTTCGACTGCCGCCTCTACAGTGAGCTGTTCATAACACTTCACTTTCTGGACCAATCCCAGGATTTCGGCAGGCAGCGTTTGTTGTGCCACCGGCTTGGGCCCGGCGCCGTCAACGGCTGAGGTCACTTCTACAACTACATCCGGCGGAAGCCCGGGTACTGCCCCTTTGTTTTCCACATTGAGCACTTCAGTGTGGGGAACATTCCTGACGATGCTTGATATTGAGTTAAGGGCAACATCAGAGTAGTAGGCGCCACCCCGTTTCTTGAGATCGGGCGGGAGGGTGTCGAGGGTCTGATCTGCATACAAGTTGAACAGACTGTCTTCAATTGTCATCACTTGATCTGCCCTTGTACCCTTGCCCGATGAGATGTCATGTTTCTGATCTCTGATTGCTTTTTCCCTGGACCAGTAGTAGTAGAGGTAACTGCCTGTAATGACGTTAAGCTCTCTCACAAAAAACGCAAGATGTCTGCCTACCTTTATCTTGTCCAGGTATTCCTCAAGCAAAGGCGAGTTCATGACCTGTTCCATTATGTCTTCGCCATCAAGGTACAACCCTGTGACGAAAGACAGGTGATTTAACCCCGACACGTCGACGCTGAGCCTCTCGTGTTCAACCTCCATAGCCTGGCTTATACCCATCTTGATCCCTATAGGTACGTTGCACAATCCGAAAACCTTGGCCTGTGAGTGTTTAGTGAGTGCCTCGGTTACGATGCCTGATGGGTTGGTGAAATTAAGTAACCACGCGTCGGGACAAGTGCTTTGCATTTGCCCTGCTATGTCCAACGCTGCGGGAATGGTCCTTAAGGCGCATGCAAATCCGCCTGGCCCTGTGGTTTCCTGCCCCACGACGCCGTGCTTGGCCGGAATATGTTCGTCTGTCTGCCTTGCTTTCATTCCCCCAACCCGGATCTGGCTTATGACGAAATCTGCGTCTTCAAGGCCAGGGGCAAGCTCAGTCCAGGTGGTAACCTTGCAAGGCATGCCGGCTCTTGCAATCATCCTTTGTACGAAAGCGCCGACTACTTCCAGTCTATCCCTGCCTTGGGGAATATCTATGAGTGCCAGGTGTTCCGCCAAGAACTCGTTGTCCTGCCAGCGCTTGATAAGTCCGTCGATGAGCTCAGGGGTATACGATGAACCCCCGCCGACCACTGCTAATCTAATGGTTTTCATGTTTCTAAGGCGCTGGTGTCCCTTCCTTCCAGACAAGGTCATAATCAAGCCTCCCACGTGTCTACCATAACATGCAGGTGAGTAGTGGTTAGCACTTTGAACGCCTCTCCTGTGCTGGCGTTTGCCTTGCTCCCGTATTCTCTTGACTTGGCCAGAATCAGAGGGTAAAACGTGTCCCAGATCTGGCTGGGAAACTGCGACTTATGGCATTTCAGCGCTTCGATTTTCTTGTCCCAAGTACTGTCGATACCGATGAAGGTGTTGGGGCTTGGTGACAATGCCAGGGCTCTTCCGGTGACCTGCCATGGAGCCAGGCCGTGCTCTAAGTCTTCAGGTTGAATCATGGGCAACCCGGCAAACAGGCAAGCTTCTACTACACCCATGGACGCCCGGCGGTGGTCCGGATGTGCCTCATACGGAAGCCACGGGTCCAGGCTGATCACGAAATCAGGCCGGATTTCCCGGATCAGAGAAATCAGGGGTTCCCGTACCACCTCAGGTTGAGGAACCTCTGTGTCCTGGAAACCAAGCCACACTATATCTGCAACGCCAAGGATGTTTCCGGCTTGTTTCTGTTCAGTCCTTCTGATTGCAGCAACTTGAGCTTCTGAGACGCCTGGTTCCAGGCCTCCCTTGGCCCCGTCTGTCACCATGGCATAAGTAATCTTGGCACCTTTTTCAGCCAGGAGCGCTATGGTTCCTCCCGCCGCGATCTCTGCGTCGTCAGGGTGGGGTGATACCACCAGCACATTTTGTGCCTGTCTGAGGTCGGGGATTGGGATGTACACTGCAACTTCCCTCCTTTCGCCGGGTGCTTCACCGGATGTCTATGTATGTTAGCTATGTGACAAATCTCTTTCCACCAGCAACCTGTATTTTGAGTCCGGGTTGGCCATGAGATCTTCGTGCGTTCCCCGCTCTGTTATTGAACCGTTTTCAAGGTACAGGATTTCGTGGGCGCTCTCAACCGTAGACAGCCTGTGGGCGATTACGATGCAAGTACGCGTTTCCATGAGTTGCCGCAAAGCATCTTGGACCAACCTTTCAGATCCGGTATCAAGGGACGATGTAGC
>DUVI01000041.1 GCA_012841065.1 Bacillota bacterium | reverse complement strand
GGCGCTGGCAGGGCAGACCAGCGTTATCCCTGCTGATGAAGTCATTGAGGCTATGTTCCGGGTGGGGAAGATGTTGCCTGAAGCATTGAGGGAGACCGCCTTAAGCGGAATAGCAGTTTCCAAACCGCCAGGCAGCTCACAGAGCTATTAGGCGGCGATCCGGTAGGCACATAGGTGAGTGTAAGGACAGGTGTGGTGGTGATTGCCGGGGGTTGTACAGCCCGGCCCTGCAATAAGGTTTACCCGAAGGTTTACCCGGCAAAAAGCGGTCCAGGCGCCATCGGGAGGCACCTGAGCCCGCATCCGGTTTGTCCTGGTTGTTTGCGGTGGAGACCGTTACAGATGTGTCAGCCGATCCGTGCTTTGTTACGTGGCATGTATGGGCGCAGTACTTCTGGCACAGTAATGCTCCCGTCTGCTTCTTGATAGTTTTCAAAAATCGCTACAAGGGTCCTGCCTATGGCAATGGCCGTTCCGTTCAGTGTGTGCACAAACTGGGGCCTGCCTCCGTCTTCCGGACGATACCTGATATTTAACCCACGTGACTGGAAGTCGGTGCAGTTGCTGCACGACGTGATTTCCCGATACACACGTTCGGACGGGTGCCAGAACTCGATGTCGTACTTCTTGTGGGCGATGGGGCCTAGGTCCCCCGAACACATCTTGACTACACGGTAGGGGATGTTGAGAGATTGGTAAATCCGCTCTTCAAGCGAAAGCATGTATTCATGCATTTCATCGGACCGGGAGGGCTCGGAAAACACGAACATTTCCACCTTGTCAAACTGATGGACCCGGATCAGTCCCCGGATATCTCTGCCGCCGCTGCCCACTTCGGTTCTGAAGCAAGACGAGAATCCTGCATACTTGATAGGAAGCTGGTCCGCTGAAAGAATTTCATCTTTATGCAGGGCAGCCAAGGGAATCTCGGATGTTCCCACCAGCCCGAGGTTTTCCCCTTCAATTCTGTAGACCTGATCTCTGAAAAATGGATAATGCCTGGTGCCTACCAGAACTTCATCTTTGACCAGAACCGGCGGGATAACGGGGGTGAATCCTTCTTCAGCCAAGAGGTCAAGGGCAAACCTTACCAAAGCGAATTCAAGGTAGACGGCATCGCCGGTAAGTACGGAGCTCCTTGTTCCCATGATTTTCGCTGCCCTGGGGAAATCTATGAGCCCCAGCCGTGCACCCAGTTCCACGTGGTCCAGCGGTTCGAAATCAAAATCCCTGGGTTCGCCCCATTTATTCACTTCCACGTTACCTGATTCATCTTCGCCATAGGGGACATCGGGAGCTACCATATTTGGGACTGTGAGAAGCAGTTCCCTGAGCTCATGTTCAACCCCGCGGAGTTGCTCCTCCAGGTCCAGGATCTGCTGGCGGATTTCGCGGTTGGACTCGATTAGAGATTGCTTTTCTTGAGGATCCCTACAAGCGGGTATTTGCTGTGTGACTTTGTTTCTTTGCTCACGGAGCGCATTGATCTCTCTCACAAGGTCAACTCGCCTGTCGTCTAGAGAGAGGATGGTATCCAACGGCGCCTCAGTGTTGCGCTTGGCCAGCATTTCCTCGACAGCTTTGCGATCATTGCGTATTAATGCTACATCGAACATATTTGAACCCTCCTAAGTTAATCAAACAAAAAAGCAGGTTGTCTCAAGGACGAGACACACCTGCCCGTGGTGCCACCTTGCTTTACTTCGAGTTTGTCCGCTCTTAGGCGGTATACCCAAAGCCTCTGGCCCATATAACGGTGGGAGCCGGTCCAGCATACTCAGGCTGTGCTATCGCACAACGCCCTTTGTGCCGACGCCTCAAGGGTGCTCTCACCCGCTTTAGGGCATCGCCTTGCACCGGCCGGCGACTCTCTTGGGCCTTACAGCGAGCTACCTGTCCCTATCATTGGCTTTGGAAGAATATATCAGGTTACGGTAGGAAAGTAAAGGGTCAGCAGCGAAATTGGCCATTGTCCGGTCCTGGAACTTGTTTCGCTTGGTATCGTCGTATATTTACGAGGCGGACAGCCCAATGATGCTGGCATTATCTGAGGAGGCTAGGATATCGTATGTGGTTCTGGTATCCTTCCGTGCTTAGGCCGTGATGTCCGGCAAGCTCCTGTAGTTAGCTGCCGGCTGCAGTTATGAATGTAGGTACCTAGGAGGTGTATTATGTGAGAGATGGCAGGTTCTCGAGAATGGTTGTAAGTGCGGTTCTTGCCCTTGTGTTTGTTGCGGCTCCGGTTTTTTCAGCATGTGATGGTATAGCTTATTCAGCCCCCGACATGTCCAGGTTCTTTGTGTACTTCCCCTTGAGCCTTGAATCTGGAGTGTATCTGCTGCCGGTGGAATACATGGTTCCGTCAACCGGCAACCATGCAAAAGAAGCGATTGAGGCGCTTATAGCGGGCTTACCCGACTACATTGCAGAGTCCTCAGGAATGATGGTTGCGAAGTTGCCAAAGCAGACAAAGGTACTTGGTCTCAAGGTTGAAAACGGTGTATGTACGGTAGCGTTTTCCGATGATATCAGGAGTGTTTCCGTGGGCGCAGCCGGCGAGATTGCTTTGGTTTATGCCATGGTTGGGACACTGTGTCAGTTCCCCGAGATTGATTTGGTCAAGATCCTGATCGACGGGCAGCCTGCCGAAACCTTGGCAGGGCATGTGGATACCTCCCAACCTTTGGGCATGGATGGAAACGACATTGAGAGATTCGTCACTCTTCCCGACGCATTACAGCACTGGGGAGGAGGGGCGATTTCGATTCTTCAGATATCAGACATAGTGGGCGGTTATCCGGATAACACGTTCCGGCCAGACAGAACCCTGACCAGGGCTGAGTTTGTCAAGATGCTGGTAGAAACCGCCAAGTTGCCTTATCCAAACGAAGCTCAGGCACCGGTTGCTTTTGATGATGTAGCGGAACATTGGTGCCGCTCTTATGTCCAAAGGGCTTTTGCAGCCGGAATGTTCTCTCCCGAGGATTACGGCAAGACGTTTAATCCTGACCAAGCTTTGTCCAGGGAAGAAGCGTGTTACTTGCTGCTCAAGGCCTCAGATATTTACCTGGCTGATCATCCGGAACTGGTCATTGAGCCCAATCAGGCCGGAACTAAGTTCGAAGACGAGGCTGACATTCAGGCAAAGTATCTCGACGCGGTAAGAGAATGCGTCAAGCGCGGATTCATACAAGGCTACCCTGACGGCACTTTCAGACCCAAGGCCACCCTTACAAGGGCCGAAGCCTGTGCCATCCTCACAAGGATGCAGGGTATCCACGGAGATAGGGTACTTCTGTTAGGCCCCAAGCCTGGGTTCAAGTGGGATGGTTCTAACGTGTTTGCCGTGGGATTTACAACCGCATTTGAAGGTAATGTCAACTGGAGGGTTAGGACTGTGTCAGGCGCTGAGGTGATAGGTCAAGACTATACCACATCCACCTACGGCATGGGCTGGGGAGCTTTCGGGTTGTGCATCGACAGCCGCTTGTTGGACGCCGGTGAGCCTATGGTATTGGAGATTTACCTCATAGATATGGAGGACGGCAGCGAGTATAGTTTGGTGAGCGTACCCTTGGCGAAATAGCGCTTGACTTGTATGTACATTTAGGCTAAGAATGTGAGTAGAATAGACAAGTGTATCTTCGGGGCGAGGTGCAATTCCTCACCGGCGGTAAGAGCCCGCGACCCGGAAAACCGGTTGACCTGGTGAAATCCCAGGGCCGACAGTAACAGTCTGGATGGGAGAAGGTACAGCAGCTTATCTGTGTCTAGGTATCCAACCCCGGAGACATGTCTTCGGGGTTTTTGTATTGGAGAGAGACAAACACAACGCAGGGAGGATGTGCAGTACGATGAGAAGTGAGCCGGCTTTGACGGTACCCACTCTGGTTAAGATCGCGGTGTTGGGGGTGGTTTCGTTTGTCCTCATGTTTTTCAAAATGCCTGTGTGGTTTGCACCGCCGTTCATGAAATTCGATATTTCTGATTTGCCGTCGCTGTTGGGGGCTTTTGCCATGGGCCCTGTGACAGGTATATGGGTACAGCTGGTGAAGAATTTGCTCAATGTCTTGGTTGAGGGGTCTGTTACCAACGGAGTGGGTGAGTTTACCAACTTCCTTGTAGGTAGCGTCATGGCGTTCGTGGCAGGTTGCATCTACAACCGGAACAGGTCATTCAAAGGTGCCTTATCAGGGCTGGGACTTGGGGTCGTTGCCATGACCACCTTTGCCACACTCAACAACTACTTTGTGATGTTCCCGCTGTATGCCAAGGTTTTGGGGTTGGAACTGGAGACCTTGGTACGCATGGGAAGTGCCGTTAACAAGTATGTGGTTGACTACAAAACGCTGATGCTGTTCGCGGTTGTGCCCTTCAATTTGCTCAAAGGTATAGCCGCAGCCCTTGCGACGCTCTTGGTGTACAAGAGATTATCTCCTGTGTTGCAGCGGTAGCTGCCCTCACAGTTGCCAAGACGGCGTCGTTCAAAACATGGCGGGAGGATCTTGCCACCGCTCAACCGAAGACGGGTGCAGTTACCAATCGCACTGTAAAAGCACAGGAGGGGATTTGGAGTGGGCCTGGATGATGCGATCCTGATCCGTACTTCAAATACATTGAAATATGAGGATAACCGCGTACTGATGCTGGACAGGCGTCAGTTTCCTGAGCGTGAGGTCTGGCAGCGGTATTCAACCTACGAAGAAGTAGCCTCTGCCATTGAAGACATGGTGATTCAAGGAGCCGGCAGTGTGGCGTTTGCCGCGTGTTTCGGATTGGCCCTGGCTGCTCACTGTTATTCAAGCCTGGATGAGGCAGAATTTGAGAAGAACTTGGTCAAGGCAGCCGGAAGGCTGAAAGCCACCAGGCCAACCAGTGAATACATGATTCCTCTGGTCGATAAGATGTTTCAGGTTGCCGTTGAGGCCCACGCCAAGGGTCCGGACCCTGCTGAGGCTGTAGTCCGCAAGACTGAGCAGCTTATGGATGACGACGACCAACTAACCCTGAAGTGTGGTCTGCATGCATCCCACCTCATAGACGACGGCGATGGGATTTTGACCCATTGCTACCCTGGCGGGGCGTTATTGTACATGCTTGACTATGCAAGGCAACAGGGGAAACAGGTGAGAGTATACTGCAGCGAAACCCGGCCTTACTTGCAAGGTGCAAGGTTGACCGCGGCTTCAGTCCACAAGCTTGGCATCCCGGCCACAATTGTGACTGACAACATGGGCGCGTTTCTCATGGCCCAGGGCAAGATCCAGAAGTTCATTACGGCCTGCGACAGGATTACCATGGACGGCCATATCGCCAACAAGGTAGGCACTTACCAGTATGCAATCTGTGCAAATTACCACCGGGTTCCTTTCATAGTGCTCGGATATGACGGCCCGCAGACCAACACATTGAGTGCAGGAGACGTTGAAATTGAAGAGCGGAACCCTGAAGAGGTTCTGTATTGCAGAGGGGTTCGCACCGGAGCTCCCGGAGTTGAAGGTTACTACCCTGCATTTGACATAACTCCGCCTACCTTGATTGGCGCTATTGTGACCGATAGGGGCGTGTTTTCTCCTTTGGAGATAGGCAGGGCCTATAAGCACAGGTTTTCCCGGTGAATGGTCATGTAGTTGTACTGAGATGGAGGCTGTTCCCGAAAGATGCCTACAAATACGGGGTTTGTCGTATGTGAAGCGATTACGAATGCTGCTCCTGGTCTGCTCCTGTGAGCACCACCCACTGTGAGAACTCTTGGGCTAAGGGGCAATTCACGCCGGCCCAGAATTTATCGAGTTCACGCTCTATGATATCTCTGTAAGTTTCAAAGTCAACGTTTGCAGTGGTGCATAGAGTGTCTGCCCAATCCGAATTGACAAAGCGCTTTATATCGAGGACGGCTCTTACAGCCGCCCTGCACGCTTTGACCGTTTTCTTGCGCTTCTTGATGATCTTTTTGGCGTCTTTGTAGGTGTCTGACAGTATTCTTGCTGCAAAGTCACGATAGATTTGCTCCGGTATGTCATCAGGAAGGCTGCGTATGACTTTTTGCAGGTGTCCGGACGCATAAGCCTTTTGAATCTTCTCGGTTACATCATTCACATCCCTGTTGAACAAGGATGCGATTTCTGCAGGTGTCGCTTCATGCTCATAGAGCATAGAAGCGACCAATTGCCATGTAAGTTCAGTAAACGGCCGGAACGGATCGTTATGCTTGTATGATTTCTCAGGAACGGTTTTTGACATGCGGATTCCTCCGAGTTACTTTCTGTTATATTCTATCACTATTTTCGGCATGAAAAGCAAATTTCCCGGTAATCCACGGAATACCGGCACGATAGACGGGGTGCGGATGTTCGGTATCCCGCATATAAAAGCAGGACACTGGTATCTTTTGTAGAATTGCCTATATTGACAGTGAGCAAGTATGCCGATGGTCTCATGGATAGGAAGTACACTGGAAACCACGTGGCTGTTCTTGGTGTGGAGTGTAGCAATAGCTGTTTTCAAAGGCGGGAACTAAAGCTCGTGGCACTCTTGAGAAAACTCAAGTTTTACGACTATATTCCGGAACCGGTCGAGCGGGAAAACGCTGTCAACAGTCTGATAGATGGCTCACTGTTTGCCGTCATGTCCGGGCTAACCCAACCTTTCTGGGGCGCTTTCGCTGTACAGTTGGGCGCCTCAGATTACATGGTAGGACTCCTGACGTCACTGCCCGCCCTAATGAACCTTGTGTCGCAGGTACCGTCTGCGGTCTTGATTGACCGCTACGACAACAGGCAAAGGCCCACACTAAGAGCTGCGTTCGTATCACGGAGTTTCCTTCTGTTGTTTGCCTTCCTGGCTGTAGCTCCGTTGCCGCCGAATGTACGCGCATGGAGTTTTATCCTGGCCTATTCCATCAGGAGTTTTCCCGAGACCATGTGTAATATAGCGTGGACGGCCATGATGGGGGAGATGTTCAACCCACGCTTAAGAGCCAGGATATTCGCTGAGAGAAACATGGTTACCACCTTAATTTCGCTGAACGCAACTATTGTGGCAGGGCAAATGCTTGACATTGTGCCGTGGCCTGCAAATTTTGCTTTCTTGTATTTGCTTGGATAC
This sequence comes from Bacillota bacterium, assembly GCA_012841065.1. Classification (GTDB taxonomy): domain Bacteria; phylum Bacillota; class Sulfobacillia; order Fermentithermobacillales; family Fermentithermobacillaceae; genus DTU015. The sequence continues at coordinate 12,799 of DUVI01000041.1, read as the reverse complement.
GGGTTTGTCATGGGGTCGTGGTATTACCTGACCCGGCATAAGGAAGTGCCCCTTTCAAAGGAGGAGCGCACCAATGCTCCTGCAGGTCTCAAGGCATTCAAGGCGGTCCGCGGAGACAGGATGTTCCTCAAGTTTGTGGCGGTGCTGCTCATTATCTACATCGGGTTTGATTTCACCGCCGCGCTCTGGACTATTTTGTGGGTGAAGATAATGGGGCTTTCCAACACATGGCTCGGCATGTTTTCAATAACGTCCGGAATCATGTCGTTTCTTACTTACAAGCAGTGGGGAAGGTGGCTCGAAAAGCACGGGGCTCAGACAGTGCTCTTGGTAACGGCAGGAGCTCACGTGATTGTGCCTCTGGTGTACGGCCATTCAAGATCCCCCTATATACACTTGTTGGTTCATGTGTTGACCGGAGGTTTTGGGGCCGGGCTCAACCTGTCAATATTCAATATGCTGCTTGACGTAACTCCTGATGCAACAAGGCCGGCTTATGTTGCGGTGTACAATATGGCACTGGGCCTATCAAGTGTAGTATGGCCATTGGTGGGAGTGTCCCTGTACCAAGCCATTGGCATGAAACGCACTCTCGACATCGCGTTCTTGATTAGAATGGGTGTGGCTTTGGCTGCGGGTTTGTTCCTTAGAGAGAGCCGGCGACAACCGGAAGTTGTCTGACGATGATAGCAGAAAGATTGCAGCAAACGGCTGTAAGCAGGTCATGGGAGGGGATGTTGCGTGAAACGCCTGGGGAATGTTTCATGGGACAGATTAGATAACCAGGATGTCTCTGATACGGTTCTTGTTTCCGGGAGAATCTATCCGGTCGACGGTCCGCCGTTTTCCGGATACATCAAAACGTCAGGCGGGGTTATTGTAGAAATGGGTGAAGGAGCGCCTGAACCGGATCTACGCGTGATGGATGTAGGCGACCACATCATCATTCCCGGCCTTATAGACCTCCACATACATGGTTCTTTTGGGTTTGATGCCGGATCTCCTGACGCCATATCTGCCCTGGTGCGGTACTTGCCCCGCACAGGCACTACCTCATTCTTGCCGACAATAGGTGCTATGCCTGTTAATGAGACTGAACGGGTCATCGTGCATGTGAGCAGTTTGATACGTAAGAGGAACAGCGACGGCAGTTCCAAGGATGGAAACACCTTTGAGGGAGCCGAGATTCTGGGATTGCACATGGAGGGGCCCTTTCTAAACCCGGAAAAGAGAGGTGCCATGCGTGAAGAATGCCTGCTTAGGCCATCAGTTGACCTTATGGCAAGATGGCTCGAACTGGGGGAAGGCACGATTAACCGGGTTACGATTGCTCCGGAACTTGAGGGAGCCCAGGATGTGATTTCATTATTGGTTGACAACGGAGTAACTGTAGCTGCAGGCCATACAACGGTCAGTTACGAAGAGGCGTTGGATTCCATATCTTGGGGGGTCAGTGTGGCTACCCATGTGTACAATGCCATGAGAAGGTTCCATCATAGAGAGCCGGGCATCATAGGGGCGGTGCTGACTGACAAGCGGATTTGGGCAGAACTCATATGCGACGGGATTCACGTTCACCCTGCTGCCGTGTTGATGGTACTGGCTTGCAAAGGCCCTGAAAGGATACACCTTGTATCTGATGCCCTGGCGCCGGCAGGTTTGCCTCCGGGCACATACAGTTCGCTTGGACATGAGGTCACTGTGGACGAACAGGGACGGGCATATTTGGCAAACGGTGCTCTTGCCGGCAGCACCGGAACGTTGCTGGAAGGCGTGAAAAACATGCTACGCTGGACCGGCGGTAGTCTGGAGGACATACTCCCGATGGCCACCATTAATCCTGCTCTCCTGGCAGGTGTTTCTGTAACCAAGGGGTCTTTGGCACCGGGGAAAGATGCAGACCTCGTAGTGCTTGACCATGAGTATAACGTGGTGTTCAGCATGGTGAAGGGCAGGGTAATTGAGAACCCAGGAGAAACCCGCTAGAATTGCCTTGCCAAGGTGAATCTTGCTAAGGTGAATATCGTAGTGAAAGGTCGGAGTAAACGGTGTCAGCATTTGTGTATGCGCTCTTTCCCACAGGTTTTGCAGTGCTGGTTTCTTTTGCTTTGGCAAAGTGGGGATTCAAGAACATCTACTACCTGGCACAGCTGCTTCCGCTGTGCATGGTTTTCTACCTCACCCTTGCTTGGTTTATCTATCTAAGACATGAAGGTGCTTTTGCATGGCTCGGGCGCAGAAAACCTCCCCAGAACATACTCGGCCATCATGAAAGCGATCTGGCGAGAGATCTGCCTGAAGATAAAGCATCAGGAGAAGAACTTCGTTACTTGCGCGATGAAAGAGGTCTGATTTTCAGGAAACAGGACTACGCACATAAGGCGCCTAATGAGGCACGGAACTCAAGTCATGATGAAGGTCAAACCGTTCAAACCGGTTCACCTAAGAACACCATTGGTATCCTGCTGTGGTCAGCTTGCCAGCTTGCCGTTCTGGCTACTGTGTTGTACCACTGGTTCGGTATAGGAGCAACCTATTACTGAGGTTCTGCTAGGGAAGGGGGAAGGGGGCGTGCAACTGCACTTGGCAGTTGCACACCCAGGAGCAGTCAGCTGGCCGATAGCCTGCCTTTCCTATCCTATCCGGCCATTGCCTGATATTGTCTTATCTCTTTGTCATTTGCAAGCACAAAGTGGTCTTTTCTGATTTCAACCCACTTCGGCTTATCGGTTGAATAATCGTGACAGGTGGGATCGTAAACCAATACTTTCTTTTTCTTTTCGATCCTGGGATCCGGGATTGGAATTGCTGAAAGCAGTGCCCTTGTATAGGGATGGAATGGGTGTTCGAACAGTTCTTCGGTCTCAGCTAATTCCACAAGCCTTCCCTTGTATATAACCCCTATACGATCGGCGATGAAGCGCACTACCGAAAGGTCGTGGGAGATGAACAAGTACGTAAGTCCCTTGGTTTTCTGAAGGCTCATGAGCAAATTGAGTACTTGAGCCCTGATAGACACGTCCAAAGAAGATATTGGCTCGTCAGCGATGATGAATTCAGGCTCCATGATAAGCGCGCGGGCTATGCCTATCCGCTGCCTTTGTCCTCCAGAGAACTCGTGGGGGAAGCGCGACGCAAACTCGGGCAGGAGGCCGACATCCAAGAGGGCCTTGGATACCTTCGCCTGCCTATCCTGTTCGTCTGTGAACCCTTTGATGTTATAAAGCCCTTCGGATACGATATAGTCAACCTTCGCCCGTTCATTCAAGGAGGCCATAGGATCCTGGAAAATCATCTGTATTTTGCGGGTAACTTCCCGGTCAAGCTCTTTCGGGACAACTCCGTTTATTTTCTGGCCTCTAAACAGGATTTCTCCTGAGGCTGTCGGGTTGATCCTTACTATGGCTCTCCCGATAGTGGTTTTGCCCGAGCCGGTTTCACCCACCAAGCCGAAAGTCTCGCCTTTATAGATGTTAAAGGAGACATCGTCCACTGCCCTAAAAGGCACTCTGCCTTTGCCCTTGAATTCCACGGTTAGGTTCTTGATTTCTACAAGTGGTTCTCGGTTATTCTGTGTCATTGTGCATACCTCTCGTACTTAGATCGTAATGCTCTAATAGTCTCAGGTGGCTCTACTTTGGGCGCCCTGGGATCCAGAAGCCACGTCTTGGCGTAATGGGTTGGGCTGACCTGGAAAAATGGCGGCCTTCTTACAGAGTCGATCTTAAGCGCGTTAGGGTTGCGCGGTGCGAAGGCATCGCCTTGGATATCTGTAAACAGGTTAGGAGGGGTGCCTGCAATTGAATACAGAGGTTGCCCTTTGATGCCTAACTGGGGAAGGGAAGAGAGCAGAGCCCAGGTATACGGATGTCTGGGATCGAAGAAAATCTCATCCACAGTCCCGTACTCGATGATCTCGCCTGCATACATCACGGCAACCCTGTCAGCCACATTTGCCACTACCCCAAGGTCGTGGGTTATGTACACAAGGGTAGCTCCCATTTTTCTCTGGAGGTCTCTGATAAGCTCCAGGATCTGGGCTTGGATGGTTACATCAAGAGCCGTTGTAGGTTCGTCGCAAATCAAGATCCTTGGGTTGCATGCTACCGCAATAGCTATCACCACTCTTTGCCGCATACCCCCTGAAAACTCGTGAGGATACTGGTGATAGCGGACTTCCGGTATGTCTATGCCTACTTCGGACAAGATTTCTATGGTTCTCGCCTTTGCTTGTTCTCCACGCATATCCTGGTGGAGCTCAAGAGCTTCTTGGATTTGCATACCTACGGTTCTGAGGGGATTCAAGGCAGTCATAGGATCTTGGAATACCATGGCGATTTTCTTGCCCCGTATGGTCAGCCATTCACGTTCTCTCGTGAACTTAGCAAGGTCTTTGCCTTCAAAGAGGATTGACCCTGAATCCACCCATCCGTTTGCGTCGAGCATCCCGATCCACGTCTTGGTGAAAACGCTCTTCCCAGAACCCGATTCGCCTACGATCGCCAGAGTTTCCCCCGGATACAAGTCCAGGGAAGCTCCTCTGATAGCAGTAAGTATTTGTCCGCGTAGGCTGAACTTGACGACCAGGTCCCTTACTGAAAGAATTGGTTCAGTCAACTGTTCCGCCTCCTAGTAGTGGTTCCTGGGATCTGAAGCGTCGGCAAACGCGTTTCCCAGTACGTAAAATGATATTGTTATTACTGAAAGCACTACCGCCGGGAAAATCAGCTGGTACCTGAGGGCAGGTGCCATCATCACCTGACGTCCTTCGTTGAGCAGGTTCCCCAGTGAAGGTGTATCGATGGGGAGGCCCAACCCGATGTACGTCAGGAACACTTCCCAACCTATGGTTCCGGGAATTGACAATGCTATGCGCATTACTATTACGGATACCAGATACGGCAGAAGATTCTTCGTAATGATGCGCGACGTCGGGGTGCCCAGACAGCGAGAAGCCAGATTGTACTCACGGTCCCTGATAATAACTATCTGGTTGCGCACGAACCGGGCCATTCCCAACCATCCCGTGGCACACATAGCTATCACCATGGTCCTAAAGCTAGGTCTCAAGATGTATGCGAGCAACATGAGCAGAATGGTAGTCGGGATGTTGTTTATGACGTTATATGCTTCGGTCATGAATGCATCCAACTGGCGGACGTAACCCCATATAGCCCCAATGAAAATCCCAAAACACACTTCCCATATTCCCACTATGATGGCTATTAGTAGCGATGTCCTTGTGCCGCTCCAGATTCGCGCCCAGAGGTCCTGGCCTATTACGTTAGTGCCGAACCAATGTTCCTTACTCGGCTCTTGATTCTGAAGAGGGTGGCCGGTGACCGGACTTACATGGATCTTGGTAGAAGACTTTTGGTTCGGTAGATACGGTTGGATTGTGGCGAAAAGTATCAGAGATGCCATGAGGATCAGGAAAAATATCACGGTCTTGTTCTTGAAGAAAATCTTAAGCGTAGAACCCCAGTAAGAGTAGTCTGAGTAACCAACCCTTTCCGCAGCCTCCGGGTCAAACTCGGCAAAGGTAAACAGCGCTTCATCTTCGATTGCTTGAATAACCTGTAGTTCCTTCTGTGACATCTACCTGGCCCCCTCTTTCTTCTCAAGCCTGATGCGCGGATCGAAGATGGCCATCAATAGGTCCCCAAGGAAGAGGCCCCAAATTCCCAGACTTGAATATATTAAAACCAGAGCTTGTACCATCACGTTATCCTGCCTTTGTATCACATCTACCAAGAGTCCGCCCATTCCAGGTATTGAGTACAACGATTCGATATAAATGGATCCTGAAATGGTTAACAGTATTGAAGCCGGCAGGTATTGGGCCATTGGTACAAAAGCATTGCGCATCACATGCTTGACCATGATTTGCTTCTCTGACATTCCCTTCGCCCTGGCAAGCCGGATGTAGTCCTGGTTGAGCTGGTCTACCATGTAGCGTCGCATCCACAAAGCGTAACCCGCGATTCCTCCAAGGGACATCGAGATGAGAGGCAAGATCCAGCTGCGGGGGTTATGTCGGTTAAACAGCATAGGGAAGATGGACCGACCTTTGTACTTAAGGCCTGTTATATAAAGCTGGATGAACAGCAGATAAACGGCTGCCGGAACTGCATTTATGAACACCACATAACCCGACCAGATCTTATCCCAGAACCTGCCCTTGTTTCGTGCCGTATGGATTCCCATACTCAGGCCGAATAGTAAGGATACGGCAATTGCGGCCAAGCCAAATGTCATAGAATACGGGATCTTGAGCTTGATGATGTCAATCACCGGCACGTCAGGGCGGTAGATAATAGACTTGCCCAGGTCACCTTTGAGAAGCGAAGAGTAGAAGTTTTTCAGCTGAACGTACCAGGGATCAAGCAGACCGAACTTCCTAAGTATGTTTTCGCGCTGCTCAGGGGTAAGCTTGTCATAACCGTCGCCAAAATAGCCTTCTTCGGGCAGGAGTCTCATCAGCAGAAAGACCAGCGTGATTACTATAAAAACCGTTATCAATGATTGCAAAAGCCTCTTTAAACTGTACTTCAGCATGTCATATACCCTCTCCCACGTGGCTTATCCTTTCCTGCGCAGATCAGGTTGTTCCGTAGACCCTGTCACAATCTAATGTGGGGGGTCGGAACCGGAGGAAAAGACCTGCAGAGTCTCTTCCTCCGGTTGTTACAGTTCAGGTCCTGCCCAAGACAAGACCTGAAGTTCACAAGATCACCTGCCTGCCGCAGCTTCTGCTTCAAGCGCAGCAGTCCGGTCTTTCTCCCACTTGGCTTGCGCAGCCTTGTATTCTTCCATGCCCATCGGTTCTTCCATCACGATTTGTCCCTTGTACTGGAGTGATGATACGCCGAAGGGCGCATAGGGTGAAGCAAAGGGTTCCAGCTTCGTGGCAACATAGCCTCCGCCGCCTACACGGAAGGGTATGACCCATGCTTCTTCAATAACGTATGCTTCAGCTGCAGCGAACAGTTCGTAACGTCTTTCAATGTCGATGACCTCAGCCTTTGCATCGTCGACCATCTTCTGGTAGACGGTCCTGCCGTCCTCCAGGAAATAAGCCGGGTCGGTAGCTTTCTCAGGCCAGTTGTAGGTGCCGTCAGGATAGAAGGGTTCTGTGTAGGTTTCAGGGTCTGCGTAGTCAGGGCCCCAGTTGCAGTTCTGGAGAGCGTAGTTACCGGCCCTACGTGTCGCATTGAGGAAGCCTGTTGGCGGGAATCCTACCGGAATGATGTCGATGAAATCCTCACCCAGGAGGGATTCCAACTGCTGCTCGACTACTTGCGCTTCGTTGGCCCACTGGGTTCCTGATGTGTTGTAAGGCATCATGACCTTAATCGGGAACTTGGCCTTGCCTTCGAGTTCTGCTTTGGCATTGTCGCGGTACTCGAGGGCAAGGTCGGGATCGAAGCTATCACCGGTGGTCCACTTCGCAAGGTCGCCTATCATCGTGTAGTCCTTACCGCCGGCAGCTACGAAGTTCTTCGGAGAAATGGTGTTGCTAAGCATTCTTTCGGGTTCGTAGGGATCCAAGGTCAACAGCGCTGAGATCCTGTCAAGCCCGTGGAAGATAGCTTTTCTGAAGTTCTTGTTGTTCACTGCAATCTTCCAGTTCTCGGGTTCGTACTCATCCGGGAAGTGCGGGTCGAAGTTGAATGTGTACCAGTAGGAGTAGAAGCTTGTTTCAGCCGGGCGTACCATCTTGGATTTCTCCGGATCGTCCATCCACTCGTCCAAGGAGGCAGTGGGGATGGTTGCACCGGTGATCTCGCCTCTCAGGAACATCTCAGGCGCCAGGGTCGAAGCCTCCTTGTTGTACCTGGACACAATCTTCTTGATGTGGATGTTGTCAGCATCCCAGTAATTCTCGTTCTTCTCGTAAATCCGCTCATCCTGGTGGCGCCATTCGGTGAGGATGTATGCACCGCAGTAGAGGATATTTGTGTGATCGGTTCCGAACTGGTCGCCTACTTCTTCCAGGAACTTGCCGTTAGCAGGCATGAACGGACAGTAGGTGAGCATGCTCAAGAAGTAAGGAACGGGCTGCTTCAGGGTGTACTCCAAGGTATATGTGTCTCGAGCTTTTACGCCGACTTGCTCGAAATCGTCGATTTCCCCATTGTAGTATTCCTCGGCATTCTCAACCACGCTGTAAAAAATGTTTGCAGTTGCAGATGCATTGTCAGGATTCAAGAGGTACCTGGCAGCGTCCACCCAGTCCTGAGCGGTAACGTCGGCATATTCTTCACCTTGATAGGTGTACCACTTTACGCCTTCTCTGATTTTAAAGGTCCAGACGAGACCGTCATCAGAGACTTCCCACGATTCCGCCAGTGCGGGCCTGACGATGCCGAGATGGTCGTATTCGACGAGACAGTCTACTGCGTTGGCTGCGACGGAGAATTCTGCGGTTGTGGAAGTGACTAAGTAGTTAATGGTTGTGATCTCGCCTGAATAGAGGTTGTAGACGTCGCCCGACTCCTTGAGTTTGGACTCAGGTGGCGTATCCGATTCTTCCGTCGGGGTGCATCCGGCCAGCAATACTACGGCCATCAGCAGAACTGGTATCAGCCTCTTCAATACTCTCTTCAAGATAGACACCTTCCTCAGGAAAATTCTGTGGAGAAAACTAGCGTTGATTTGAGCGCTATAAGCTCAGAAGCACTTGCTTCGAAGGTTATCTCATGGCGTGTTGCGTATTATCTGGGATGTTTGCCTGATCTGGTGCCTTATTGTGCTTGAGCGGGTTGTGTGGCAAGTCACCTCCTTCAAACGTCATGTATTCCAAGTAGACTGTTTGTCAACAAGGCTACGACGATGGGTTTCTGTTAAATGGATTATTAATCATCCCTATCTAACCATTCTACGAATCCTTAAGAATTCCTCTCGCGTGAGCAGGAATTAGGTCAATTAAGTAGCTAAATTTGACATAGAAAAGGAAGAATTAGAAAAACCTGAAACATGACTGTCCGGTGTAGGTTGTTGATGCGGGTACGCAGGTTATTGTGCCAGGTGAAGCGAAGATTACAATGTAGGTTACACTAAGCAAATGTTATGGGGTGACATGTATGCCGAAAGAGATAGAGAGAGAACTTGCACTTGAGTTTGTACGAGTCACTGAAGCAGGGGCTCTGTCATGCGGCAGGCTGATGGGCATGGGAGACAAAGAAGCCTGTGACCAGGCAGCGGTCCAAGCTATGAGGCGGGTGCTTGATACGGTAGACATTGACGGGACCATTGTGATCGGCGAAGGGGAGATGGACCAGGCGCCCATGCTGTATATAGGAGAAAAGGTCGGGTCCGGGCGTGGGCCGCGGGTAGATGTTGCGGTTGACCCTCTTGAAGGCACCACTGTGCTTTCTAAGGGACTTCCAAGATCCATGACGGTTATAGCGGTCGCCGAGGAAGGCTGTTTATTCCATGCACCTGACATATATATGGACAAGCTTGCCGTAGGCCCTAGGGCGAGAGGGGCAATCGACATAGATCTGCCCATTGAGGTCAATCTGCGCAACATAGCGGATTGTCTCGAAAAAAACGTGTCGGACCTGGTGGTAGTAATCCTCGATCGTCCCAGAAACCAGAATCTTATCGACAGTGTACGCAAAGCCGGGGCAAGAATCCAGCTGATCCCAGACGGCGACCTTTCGCCTGCCATCGCTGTAGCGTTCGAAGATTCAGGTGTAGATGTGCTTGCTGGTATCGGAGGTGCTCCTGAAGGCGTGTTGGCTGCGGCGGCGTTGCGCTGCCTGGAAGGTGAAATGCAGGCGAGGCTGTGGCCCAGCCGCCCTGGGGAAGTGGAAAGGGCACAAGGTATGGGAATTACTGATGTGCACCGGAAACTTACCATGGATGACCTTGTAAAAGGCAACGATGTAATATTCGCCGCTACAGGTGTCACTAACGGTGAGCTCCTTGACGGAGTGCGGTACATGGGTTCTATAGCTAAGACCCATTCAATTGTCATGCGGGGTACCACCGGAACCGTCCGTATCGTCCGGGCAAGCCATCGTCTTGATAAGAAGCGCTTTCACGTCAATCGCTGAAGAGAGCGGGGAGCTAACTTTGCACCATTTGCCTGAAACAAGCAGTGTAGATGCTTCTTCACAGCGGCAACCATTGGCGACGCTGCTCAGGTTTTACCTGCCCTTGGCAGCTGCTTCCATGCTTATGATGGTAACCCATTCTGTAGTAAGCGGCGCCATAGCCAGGACTCTGTACCCTACAGTTGCTCTTGCCGCATATTCCGCATCGTACAGCGTTGTAGCGGTTTTGGAATCACCCGTATACGGCATAGGCCGGATGTGCCTTACCTTTACACAAGGCAGGGAGTCGTTTAGGAAAACAGTTCAAGTAAGCTTCATGGTGCTCGGTGTCTTGGTTTTGGCCCTGTCTGTTATTTGCTGGACACCGCTGTCCAGGAATATTCTCGTAGGTATGCTGGGAGTATCAGAAGAAGTATATGGTATGGCTGTCCCGTCGATGAGGGTGCTCATGTTGTGGCCCATATGGTCGTCTGTCCGGTCTGTGTTCCAGGTTCCCATCGTCATAAAGAGGCGGACCGTCTGGCTTACAATCAACATGGTTGTGCGGGTAATCGTGATGTTCATCGCAGCCGCCATACTTCCTGGAATGTGGCTCGCGGGCCCTGTCGGGGCATCCATCCTGATGCTAGGGTTAGGTGCAGAGGCCATTCTTGCGTTTTTCGTATCACTCAAGATGATCGAACCTTTGCAGCAAGAAGCACCTGATACGGTGCTTCCAAATCCGGCGGTTCTACTGAGATTTGGCTTGCCCCTGGCAATTGCTTCATCGGTGCAGGCATTGGGGAGACCGGTCATCACAGCAGCCCTGTCCAAAACAGCCAATCCTGAAGTCGCCCTTGCAGGATATCAGGTGGCTACCAGCTATGCTTTCATTTTTGCGTCGCTTACCTACAACATCTATCAATTGGTAGTCATATATGTGAAAGATCCGGATTCCTACCGGCAGATCCGTTCATTTTCTGTCGCCCTGGGTACAATAGCTTTGGTGTGTCTGTGGATTAGCTGTGTGCCACGGATTGGCAACTGGATTTTCGGGTCGATCATAAAAGTTCCTCAACAGGTTATCCCCGAAGCCCTTAAGGCTGTGGGGTTTGTGGCGTTGATGCCTCTTCTTGCCTCCCTAGCTGAATTCTACGGAGCCATTCTCATGTTAGGCAGGGAGGCGGTTTGGGTTACGGTAGCCAAGTCCGGGAATATGATCGTCAGTTCGCTCATAGTAGTCATCTTGGCTAAGTTCTGCCCTGTCATGGGCGCGGCAATTGGGGCAATCGGGTTGGCTGCAGGGAGCGGCATTGAAGCTCTAATGTGTGGACGAATGGTACGGCGCCTGCCGGCTTGCAGGCTATTGCTTATGGGGAATAGGGAAGGGTTGCCTGGCCCGGCTAAGTGACCAGGCAACCCCATAAGCGGTTCCCATGTCAAGTCGGGTGTCATCTCTAGAACAGGTTCAGTCCTGAAAGCAGGATTATCAGTACCAATGGAGGAGTAACATACTTCGCTATGAAGTAAAACCCACGGACGACGCCTTCGTTGTTAAGACTGCCTCTGTTTGTCAGCCACGTTTTCAAATTATCCCATTTCAAAACCCAGCCGGCGAACAGGCACAAGAATAGGCCGCCTACAGGCAACAGAATATTGGAAGTGAGGTAGTCCCACAAATCGAAGAACGTGCCTATTCCCGGGAATTCAACGTGAGCAAGCAGGCTGCCTGAGAGAGCAGCAGTTGAGCCCACTATTGCCAGTGCTAGCATTACGACCACGGTAGCTTTCTTCCTGGACCAGTTTAGCGTGCCTTCTAGGTATGCGACTGGTACCTCGAACAGTGAGAGCATGGCGCCCGTAGCAGCTATGGCAGTCAACACGAAAAAGAGAATCATGAATATCTGGCCAAACGGCATGGAACTGAAAACTGCCGGAATGGTTTCAAAGAGCAGGGAGGGGCCGGATTCCGGCTGGAATCCAAACGCGAATACGGCAGGAAAGACTGCCAGGCCCGCCAAGAACGAAACAAGCACGTCTGAAAGCATGACTCTTGTTGCCGTCGAAGGGATGTTTTGGTCATCTAAGAAGTAGCTTCCGTAAGTGATCATGGTACCCATTCCAACCGACAGTTTGAAGAAGGAGAGTCCCAATGCGGTAAGCACAGTTCCACCCGTGACTTTTGAGAAGTCCGGTTTCAGAAGAAATTCAAGCCCTTGCCCGGCGCCTGGTAGGGTTACGCTCCTTATTACCACAATAAGCAGGATACCGAAAAGTGCCGGCATAAGCCGTTTGGTCATGCGCTCAATACCCTTGGATACGCCCAGGGCTATAATCGATGCGATAAATGCCAGCACGATCCATTGCCACACAAGTGATTGAACGGGGTTTGAAACAAGCTCTGCAAAAGCTGCACCCGTCACTGCAGGATTCGTTGACAAGATAGCACCTTGTACAGCTTTTACTATATACGCAAACACCCAAGCTGCCACTTCTGTATAGAAAGCCATTATCAAAAATGAAGCTAGTATTCCTGAAGCCCCTATCAGCCACCAGGCTTTCCCAGGCGCCAGTTTCTTGAGGCTCGATATGGTATCTCCTCTTGCGGTGCGGCCTATTACATGTTCAGTGACCATGACCGGAAGGCCTACTACTAATGTGCATAGTAAATAGATTACTATGAATGCTGCTCCGCCGTTGGCTCCTGCCAGGTACGGAAACTTCCAGATGTTGCCCAAGCCCACTGCCGACCCAAG
>DUVI01000078.1 GCA_012841065.1 Bacillota bacterium | reverse complement strand
TAAACATAATTATGGTCAATTAGTGGAGATAAAGAATCGGATATTAAAGGAGGGATAAAGTGTACATATGTAAAAAATGTAATGCTACGTTTGAAGAACCAGCAAAGCAGTATGACAGTGTCGGTTACAAGTACGATATGTGTCCGTATTGCGAGCATGATGAAATAAGCACAGCAGTGCCATGTCGGCAGTGTAGTGAGCCCAAGCCTAACGATTTTGAGCCGTTTTGTGATTCGTGCAAGATAAATATTCGAAAGGAAATATACGAATTTATTTACGATATGCAGGTGGTAGCAGGCTGGGACAAGGAATTGCTGGACGACATGCTTACAGAATATTTGGAGGGTTAAAATGAACATATACGAAAAGATAAACGCAATCATGGAAAGTGTCGAAAGCTTGCAGAAAGATGGGAGAGTAGCCTTCGGAAGTACCAAATATAACTATTTATCTGAAGCTAAGACAACGACAGAAATGCGAAAGCAACTAATCAAACACAAATTGGTACTTCTGCCGATTAAAGCAGAAGAAATCAAAGAAGGCGCGATCACTAAAGGGATGTATACTTACAGGCTTTTAAACGCTGAAAATCCGGATGAATACATAGACTTAATGGCAGGTGGACAAGGCCACGATTCTGCCGACAAAGGCAGTGGGAAAGCAAGCTCATACGCTTATAAGTATCTAATGTGGAGAACGTTTGCTATTCCGTCTAATGACGATCCTGATCAAATATCAAGCGATGAGATAATCGAACAGGAAAAACTAAAGCAGAAGAAAATAGAAAAACCACACTTAGACTTTTTAAATCGGATGATAAAAGAAACAGAAACTGATGAATGTGCATTTCTAACTTTCATGAAAATTGAAAAACTGGAGGATATGACGGTAGAACAGTTTACGAACAAAGCCAAACCAGCACTTGAAAAGAAAGCTAAGGATATGAAAAAGAAGTAAGGGGGAAGGCATGTCTAAAAGAGGGAAATCTATTTTACAACCAAACCTAACAAGAAGCAGTAAAAAATGCTTTATAACAGGCCGGGCAGACAATATCCAAGTACACCATATTTTTGGAGGCTCTAACCGCAAAATTTCAGACCGCATGGGCTTTTGGGTGTATCTGACACAAGAGATACATAATGGCAATGATCCTGGGGCGGTACATAACAATCCAAATCAAGGTTACGACTTAATGCTTAAACAATTGTGCCAGCGAAAATACGAAGAAGAAAACACAAGGGAAAACTTTATCGCCTTGATAGGGAAAAGTTACCTTTAGGAGTTAGTAATGAAAATCAATTTTGAAACCGCAAAATGGAACATGGATTCTGACGGCCTGTGGCTGTCAATAAAGATACCTGAAAGCTTAAAGGAAACCGCACAGGAGTTTGTCGTTAACATGCAAAACAATCCTAAAAAGCACGTTGCCGAAATTAAGCCGTATAGAAAAAAACGGAGTCTTGATGCAAACGGTTATTACTGGAAACTATGCGGAGAATTATCCGCAAAACTGAATATACCGCCGGTTGAAATATACAGACAACATATTCAGAACATCGGCAATAATTACGAAATTCTGCCTTTAAAAGATGATGCAGTGGAGAAGTTTTGCGAAGCGTGGCAAAGGAATGGCATGGGATGGCTAACTAATACTTTAGGTCCTAGCAAGCTGGAAGGTTACACCAACATAATAGCTTATTACGGCAGTAGCACATACGACAGTAAACAAATGTCGCAATTAATAGACCTATTAGTTACAGATTGCAAGGAACAAGGCATAGAAACGGCCACGCCGGAGGAAATTGAAAGGATGAAACAACAGTATGGGAGGAGGTAGTGATGGCAGAAGTTAGGTGGATAAAGATAGTAACTGACATATTTGACGATGAAAAAATATTACTTATAGAAACATTGCCAGAGGCAGATTCTATAATTGTTATATGGTTCAAATTGTTATGTTTAGCAGGCAAGCAAAACAATAGTGGAGTGTTTATGCTAAACGACAGGATACCATATAACGAAAAAATGTTCGCTACTATCTTTAGGCGTAAAGAATCAACAGTACAGCTTGCCTTTGAAACATTTGCCAATTTTGGGATGATAGAAATTATCGATGGTGCAGTAACTATTCCGAATTGGGGCAAGCACCAATCGCTAGACCAATTAGAGGAACGCAAGGAATATATGCGAAATTATATGCGTGACTATAGAAAAAAACAGAAACAATTAGCAGAAGGGAATAAAGTTCCCGAAAATGGCTTACCATTAAAAGAATGGAAAAAAGTATTAGATTATTTTGACAATGAATGTGCTTATTGTGGAGAAAGAGATACCGAATTAGAGCAAGAACATATTATCCCAGTTTCAAAAGGCGGCAAATACGAAATGGGGAATATAATACCAGCTTGCAGGAGTTGCAATAGTAGTAAGCAAAACAAAAACATTCACGAATGGTATGAGCAACAAGAGTTTTACAATGACTTGAAATTAAATAAAATTGAAAACTTCTGTAAACTTTACAACGTAAATTTACGTAAGGCTAATGTTAACTCCCTAGATAAGATAAGAGAAGATAAGAATAGATTAGATAAGAATAAAGAAAAGAGTCGCTTTGTTCCTCCCTCTCTTGATGAGGTGATGGAATATTGTCTTACAAGGAATAACCAGGTAGATCCTCAAACCTTTATTGACTTTTACGAAAGCAAGGGTTGGATGATAGGAAAAAACAAAATGAAGGACTGGAAAGCGGCAGTAAGAACGTGGGAGAAAAGGGAAACAAAAACTGGAAATCCATTTAAAGAAGCGTTAAGAAAGGAGTTGCAGAATGAACAAAGCGGAAGTAATGGCAATAATGGCGGCTATCAGGGCGGCCTATCCAAATTATTACAAGAGCCTGGCAGAGATTGACGATGCTATAAATTTGTGGGCTGAAATGTTAGCAGACGATAAAGCCGAATACATAGCTAAGGCAGTAAAGGAATTTATAAAAACAGATACAAGCGGTTTTCCGCCGACAATAGGGCAGATACGGACCAGAGCAAGGGAGATACATATAAACGATATAGAAAAATCTAAGAGAAACCTTCCTGAACCTGAAACCAAAGCAATCCCAATGCCACCAGAACTGAGGGAAAAGTTAAAAAAGGTGTTGAAAGGAACGGAAGCATGAGCATAAACAGTAGAAACAAGGGAGCCAGCGAAATATGGAAACCTGTATGGAAATATGAGGGATTATATGAAGTTAGCTCGCTAGAAGGAATGGTTTTTAAATACGCAGATGATGACAGGAGGTGATGCCATGCCAATTAATAGTAAACAGAAAGGCAGCCGAACGCGGAGAAAGAGAATTAGCCAACAAGCTAAAAGAATATGGGTTTAATTGCAGGCGTGGCCAGCAGTTTAGCGGGGCAAGTGGTGATGCAGACGTTATAGGGCTAGACAAGATACATATTGAGTGTAAGAGGGCTGAAAGGTTAAACCTGTCGAAAGCTATGTCGCAGTCAATAAGAGATTGCAATAACGGAAACATACCTGTCGTAATGCACCGTAAAAACCGCGAAAATTGGCTAGTTACAATGCAGTTGTCAGATTGGATAGAGTTGTATAAGGAGTGGATAAAGTGATAGACGATAGAATGATTGAAAAAATGATAAAACGAGAATTACGTAAGGCAAACACGATACATAGAGAAACATTCGCTAGTATGCACGAAGGGGAAAGCGTAATCAGGGAGGAGATAGAGGAGGCGCTAGATGACATTGTAAGAATGAAGGTAAGGCATAATTGGCTGTGGGCTAGCGTAAAGGACAGGAACGAAAGGGTGTCGCATAGGGCAGTTGAGAAAATACGGGTGTATGCGATAGAGGCAATAAAGGAACTAATTCAAGTAGCTGCAATGTGCGATAAATTTAAGGATAGTTTTGAGGAGGTAAGCAATGAATAATGTAGTACTTATAGGAAGATTAACTAAAGACCCTGAAACGCGCTATTCAGGGGAAATGGCAGTGACTACTTTTACACTAGCGGTAGACCGACCAATGTCTAAGGATAAGACAGCGGACT
>DUVI01000040.1 GCA_012841065.1 Bacillota bacterium | reverse complement strand
TTGTGATTACATTGGCGTCATGTTCCAAAGAGATTTCAATCCCAGCGAATACTTCCTTGACGAACGATGCAGTGCTCTGGAGCACAATGTCCGGTTTTGACTCAAAGGCCTCTTCCACATCTGTAGTCACGATAACTCCTGTGGGTGCCTTGCCGATGACCTCACCCAGGTCCTTGCCTGCCTTAGTAGGCCTGCTTGCCACAGCCGCTACTATCTCTACATCCGGATTTTCAAGGAGCATAGAAGCCATCCCGCTTCCCATAGCTCCCAAACCCCATAGAAGAACCCTTGTCCTATCGTCACTCTTACCCATTCCTCTACCCCCTGATAGTACTTAGTAAGCCATTTCAAGCCAGGAATTAACCAACCAGATTCCCTGGCCAATGTTGTGCTTTGAGATGCCCCTTGTCGCGAGAGTCAATCATCCGGTCTATCGTTCATTCATTCTTGAATAAACCACCAAATACCTTCTTTCGAGCGGGTTATATCATGTAATATCATATCAAGGTAATATTCAACCCAATATGATACCTCTTACACAATTGGAGAAGGATGTCATTGAGGAGACAAAAAAGTGAGTATGGCGTTGTAAATGCAAGTGACGAGTTTGTTTTGGTACTCGTCTGAACCCAATAATCTTTCCTCGTCGGGGTTAGACAAGAACCCTAATTCCACGGTGACAGCCGGCATTTCAGCGTGATTGAGGATGAAATGGTCCAGCTGGGCGGAAATCTCCCGCTCAGTATCGGTGTGTTTTGCGAACTCATCCTGGATGAGCTGGGCCAGCCTCTTTGAATCGGGGTGCGTCGATGCGTTGTAAAACACCTGTGCCCCTCTTTCCCACGGGTCGGTGAAGTCGTTGCAATGGAGGGATATGGCAACCGACGCCTTGGATTGCTTCATGATGTTTATCCGGGCCTGGACATCGCTTACCTCAGGTGTCTCCAGGTCATAATCGCCGGTACGTGTGTAAACTACTTGGGCGCCGCTCCGCGCGAGTCGGTCACCAAGCAACAGGGCTACTTTGAGCACAATCTCTTTTTCCGTGCAGAACTCGCCGCAAGCTCCGGGATCGATCCCGCCGTGGCCTGGATCTATAAAGATCACGTGACCTTCGAGGGGCCTTACCGAGCTGACCGTTATTACACCTCGGGAAATGAAGAAGCTTATCACAAGCGAAGCCGCCAGGATACCCAAAACGCCTTTGGGGAATAGTTCGAAAAGGGGCCGGCTTCCGCGCCTGCCCCTTTTTCTCCGGTTTCTCCGCATCCGCAATCCCTCTCAAAACACATGCTACAGGTAATCTATATACCTGTAGGACCCCAAATATGTCCGAGTATATTAACGTTTTGAGAATTGTGATGCTTTCCTGGCTTTCTTGAGACCGTACTTTTTGCGCTCTTTCATGCGGGGGTCACGTGTCAGATAACCTGCGTTCTTCAAGACATTCCTATAATTGTTGTCAACTTTCAGGAGGGCCCTGGCAAGGCCATGCCTTGTAGCCCCTGCTTGGCCGCTAAGGCCACCTCCCTCGGTGTTGACGTAAACATCAAAGCGTCCTTCAGTACCGGTTAGACGCAGAGGGGAGACTGCATGGGCCTCAAGCACCTTGTCGCCAAAATACTCAGTAAGCTCTTTGCCGTTGACGATAAACCTGCCTGTACCCGGCAAGAGCCTTACTCTGGCCACTGCATGTTTCCGCCGTCCTGTCGCAAATATCTGCTCCACCTCAGTTCCCTCCTTGCCACAACTCAGGTTTTTGTGCCTTATGGGGATGATTTGGGCCCCTGTACACGAAGAGCCGCTTGCGGAGGCGCCTTCCCAAGCGGTTCTTGGGAAGCATACCTTTGACGGCAACCTCCACAACTCGTTCCGGGCGCTGTTTCAACATTATCCTGTAAGGAATGTACTTGTCTCCACCGGGGTACCCCGAATGGGTAAAGAATATCTTTTGTTCCGGCTTCTTGCCGGTGAGAACCACATCTTCCGCGTTTATAATGATCACGCTGTCCCCCATATCCACAGACGGGGTGAACGTAGGTTTGTGTTTTCCGCGCAGCAATGTGGCGGCCAAAGACGCTACCCTACCCAACGGTTTACCCTTGGCATCAATGATCCACCACTTCCGTGGAACTTCCCCTGGTTTGGCCATATAAGTTACGCCCACTGTCACAACCTCCTTATGCCGCCATATAAGCAACATTCATTCTAACTTTGTGAATTTTCCAGGTCAAGAGAAACTCACCTTTTCAAGGCATAATCCCTTGCCGGGAACGCATTGCCCAACCTTGATCCTGTGTCCTGCTTCTGCTGCCTTAAGGGCATCCCTTACGGTGCCGGGCGGAAGGTAGCCCCTGCCTATATCCAACAGAGTTCCGACCATAAGCCTTATCATCTTATAAAGGAAGCCGTCGGCAGCCACCCAGAACTCCCACAGCACGCCTTGCCGGCCGCCTACGTCCCTTTGTACCCATTGTGCCTGTGTCACACGCCTGACTGTAGTCCTGGCCGAGGAACCCAGAGCCCTGAAATTTGCAAAATCCTCTGTACCCCGGAATTCTGAAGCTTCCTCAACCATCAACCCGTAGTCAAGGTAACCCGGGTACCACAGCACATACCTGTGGGCCATCACCGGCAAACGATCCCCACGCCAGATCCTATAGCAATATGTCTTGCTCACAGCGTCCTTAACAGGGTCAAACTCAGGGTCAACTTCCTCCGCCGAATCTACAATAATGTCCTCGGGCACAAGTCCCCGAAGCCCCATCGGGATCCTCTCAGGGGGGATGGGCGAGACCGTGTTAAACGCGACCACCTGACCCCGGGCATGAACTCCTGCATCCGTCCTCCCTGCAGCCTTTACGGTAACAGGATGCTTCAAGAGTTTCCCCAGGGCATCCTCGAGAACCCCTTGTACTGTGATTACATGCTTTTGTCTTTGAAATCCCGCATACCGGGTACCGTCATACTGTAAACAGAGTTTGACTCTGGTTACCTTATCCATCACAACCCACTCACGCTCAAACCGGGCCTTTTGGAATCACCGGACCAAACCGGATCCGGGTATACACTACCAATGCGGACATTACAATCGTAAACCCAAGAGCATAATAGTCCTTGGCAGAGAAGCTCAATTGCCTCATTCTGGTCCTGCCTTCGCCACCCCTGTAGCACCGGGCTTCCATGGCCATAGCCAGCTCATCCGCCCGCCTGAATGCACTGACAAACAAGGGTACCAACAGAGGCACCAAACTCTTTGCCCTTTGAACCATGTTACCCGACTCAAAATCCGCTCCCCTGGCCATTTGAGCTTTCATTATCCTGTCAGCTTCTTCAAGCAGGGTCGGGATAAACCGCAAAGCGATAGTCATCATCATTGCGATTTCGTGGGCAGGGACTCCTATCACGGAAAAAGGCTTGAGTATATCTTCAAGCCCGTCGGTCAACTCAATAGGTGAAGTAGTAAGGGTCAGAAGCGACGTGAATATTATCAGGATTATAAGCCTCAGCCCTATAAACAAGCCCTGGATCAAACCGGGCCATGTTGCGTTCAGCGGGCCTATTTGAAATATGGCCTCTCCAGGTGTGAGAAAGAGGTGCAGCAGGATCGTGAAACTCATTATGAAAACGATTGGCCTTAACCCTCTGATTAGCACCCTCCAGGGAATCTTTGAAAGAGTCACTGCAAGCACCGCAAATATCCCTGTCACGGCAAATGAATAGAAGTTGTTGCCCAAGAACAACACGATCATGAATATCATTGATATGAGTATCTTCGCCCTGGGATCCATAGAGTGCACAAATGAACTGACAGGGTAATACTGACCTACTATTATCCCGCCTGAAATCATAAGACCCCTGCCACCCCTCTTCTTGGGAGTTCCTTTATTATCTCAGCATACGCCTCTTCAACAGTAAGAACGTCGTTCCGAACCGCCCAACCCCGTTGGCGCAGCTTTTCCATGAGGATTGTCACCTCAGGCGGTTTGAGTTGCTTTGATTCTAAAAACTCCCTCTGTGCAAACACTTCCCTGGCCGACCCGTCGAACACTAACTTGCCTTTTTCAAGCACCATGACTCTCTCGCATAGCCTGGCTACAGCGTCCATGTTGTGAGAAACCAGGATTACTGTCATCCCTGTTTCATGGAGTTGCTTGATGTTGTCCAAGATTTCGGTCCTGCCCCTGGGGTCCAGCCCTGCGGTAGGCTCGTCCAAGATGAGCACCTTCGGCTGAATCGCCAGGATCCCGGCAATAGCTACCCTTCTGACCTGTCCGCCCGATAACTCAAAGGGCGAACGGGACAGAAGCTCCGTGTCCAGCCCTACCAGCCGGCAAGCTGTTTCGACCCGGGCTTCTATCTCTGTTTGGCTATAGCCTAGATTTCTCGGCCCAAAAGCAATGTCTTCATAAACCGTTTCTTCAAACACCTGCTGTTCAGGGTACTGAAACACCAGGCCTATCTTCCGCCTTACTTGCTTAAGGCTGACGCCTTTGGACCAGATGTCAACACCGTCAACAAGTACTGTGCCGGACGAAGGTTTCAACAGGCCGTTAAGATGCTGGATCAGTGTCGATTTTCCCGAACCTGTAGCGCCTATCAGGCCAACGAACTCACCGTCGTCTATCTTGAAACTGATGTCGGATATAGCCGTTACTTCCGACATGGTCCCTTTCATGTACGTATGGGTCAGATTCTTGACTTCAATCGGCATAGTTCATCCACCAGTTCATCAACGGTTAGTATCCCTGGATCTATATCGATACCTGCAGACCACAATCGCCGGCTAAGTTGTCCGACAGGCGGCACCTCAAGCCCCAATTGAGCCATATCCTGCCATTGGCTGAAGACTTCTCTCGGCGTTCCCACTATCGCAATCTCGCCTTTGTCCATGACAATAACCCTGTCTGCATAGAGCGCCTCATCCATGAAGTGAGTTATATGGATGACCGTAATGCCCATCTCTTCGTTCAATTGCTTAACAGTCTTCATCACTTCTTCGCGGCCCGAAGGATCAAGCATAGCTGTAGGTTCATCGAGAATTATGCACTTGGGCTTCATCGCCAGGATTCCGGCTATAGCCACCCTTTGTTTCTGGCCTCCGGACAAATGGTGTGGGGAATGGCGCCTAAACGCTCCCATGCCCACAGCTTCCAGAGCACCCGCCACCAACTTCCTAATCTCCGGGGGTTCAACCCCCAGGTTTTCAGGGCCAAAAGCTACGTCTTCTTCTACAACCGTAGCTACCAATTGGTTGTCGGGATTCTGAAACACCATCCCGGCGCTCCGCCTTATCTCCCAGGTAAATTCGGGCTCTTTGGTATTCATCCCTAAAACCCAAACGTCACCTTCATCGGGCAGGAGAAGGGCATTCAGGTGTTTGGCTAGGGTGGATTTGCCTGACCCGTTTGGGCCTAACACTACGACAAATTCTCCTTGAGATATTTCAAGGTCCACCCCAGCCAACGCCAAGACTTTATCAGACTCGTCCACTCCGTACCTGAAAAACACACCTTTGGCTTCAAGGCCGCAAGGTTTGTCAACCGGCGTCATGCTCAACCCTCTTACTTATCCGGCTGGATAAGTTCTACTATCGCCATAGGAGCCCCGTCACCCCGTCTTTGGCGGGTCTGGATAATCCTTGTGTAGCCGCCTGAACGATGGGCATATCTGGGCCCGATGGTCTCGAAGAGCTTGGTTACCACATCTTCTTCAGTGATGTAGGCCAAAGCCCTACGCCTCGCGGTCAGGTTGTCCTTCTTCGCAAGGGTAATCATCTTCTCGCATATGGACTGAGCCTCTTTCGCCTTAACCAGAGTTGTCTCTATCCGTTCCTGCTTCAAAAGTGACGTTACTAGGCCGCGCAGAAGTGCCTTGCGCTGCGCTGAAGGTCTGTCAAATCGAGAGTAACCCACTTCGTTTCCCCCTCATTCATTCGTCTTCCAGGCGAAAAGCCAGCCCTAGTTCAGCCAACTTGCCTTTGACCTCAGCGAGGGATTTCTTGCCCATGTTACGCACCTTTGAAATCTCCCGCTCGGTCTTCTGGATAAGTTCACCAACTGTATTGATACCTGCACGTTTGAGGCAGTTAAACGCCCTCATTGAAAGTTCCAGATCTTCAACAGGCATTTCCAGCAGCTTGTCGAGTTCTGACTTTTCTTCAGGTTCTTCTTCCTCCTGTGCATCCTGTTTGACCCGTTCAGTAAAGTTCTTGAAAAGCTCCAGATGGTCGATTAGTATCCCTGCGGCGGTTTCGATAGCCTCATGCGGCCCCACGCTGCCATCTGTCCAAACTTCCATGATCAGCTTGTCATAGTCGGTCCGTTGACCTACACGGGTATCTTCCACTTGGAAGTTAACCTTTGTAATTGGTGTGAACCTTGAATCAAGCGCAATGGTTCCCAGAGGCTGATCGGGCAGCTTGTTTTCTTCAGCCGGAACATATCCCCGGCCACCTTCTATAGTTATTTCCATGTAAAGGGAGCTACCCTCATCAAGTTCTGCGATGTACGCGTCAGGGTTTACGATCTCCACATCAGGATCAACCTGAATATCCCTGGCTGTAACCGGCCCCGGGCCCTCTTTGTCAATCCGGGCGGTTTTGGAACCGGGACTGTACATCCTGAGTACCAATGACTTGAGGTTCAGTATTATCTCCGTCACATCTTCCCTGACGCCGGGAACAGTGGCGAATTCGTGAAGCACCCCGTCTATTCTCACCCGGGTTACAGCCGCTCCGGGCAATGATGACAACAGTACACGCCTGAGAGAGTTACCCAGTGTAACACCGTATCCCTCTTCCAGAGGCTCGACCACAAACCGGCCGTATGTGTTGTCGGGCGACCTCTCTTCGCATTGGATTCTCGGCTCGATTAATTCGAACACCTATAAAACCCCCTCTTGTAAACACAAATTATCGGGGTAAATTACTTGGAGTACAGCTCAACAATAAACCGTTCATCCACCGGAGCGTCAACTTCATCCCGCTCTGGCAATCTCAGAACCGTGGCCTTGAAGTTCTGGGGATCCAGTGCCATCCAAGCCGGCGCTGTATGTCCTTCCAGATACTCTGCCAGGCCCATGAATCTTTCCATCCGCAAAGACCTGGGCCTAATGGCAATCTCCTGCCCCGGTTCTACCAGAAATGACGGGATATCCACTTTACGGCCATCTACGGACACATGCCCGTGATTCACGATCTGCCTTGCTTCAGCCCGGGTTCTGGCGAAGCCGGCACGATATACCACGTTGTCAAGCCTTCTTTCAAGAAGCTGCATAAGGGTCTCACCTGTAACCCCTCTGGCTCTGATAGCTTGCTTGAAATATCCACGAAATTGCTTTTCGCTGACCCCGTAGAACCGCTTGGCCTTTTGCTTTTCACGGAGCTGCAATCCGTATTCGCTCGGCCTCCTCATCCTTCTGTGCATTCCAGGAGGTGAAGACCGCTTCTCAAAAGTGCACTTTGTAAAACACTTGTCACCTTTAAGGTATAGTTTCTGACCTTCACGCCTGCACAGTCTGCAAACAGGTCCAGTGTATCTACTCATTGTTTGCCTCCCTCATACTCTGCGTCGCTTTGGTGGACGGCACCCATTGTGGGGAACAGGAGTCACGTCTTTGATGACGGTAACTTCAAGCCCTGCTGCCTGCAAAGCACGTATTGCCGCCTCTCTGCCTGCACCCGGTCCTTTGACCCGGACTTCTACTTCACGCATTCCATATTCAATGGCCTGCTTAGCCGCATCTTCTGCTGCCATCTGTGCAGCAAAAGGGGTGCCCTTTCTTGATCCTTTGAACCCCTGTTTTCCTGATGACGACCAGGATACCACTCCGCCCTGAGTATCGGTTATGCTCACAATTGTGCTGTTGAAAGTAGACTTGATGTGGGCCATGCCCTTTTCCACAACACGCCTGTCTCTTCTTCTGACTCTTTGCCTTCTTCTAGCCAAAACTTATCTGCCCTCCCCCATCATCTCTTACGCCTGGCTCCGACTGTCTTCTTGGGACCCTTCCTCGTACGGGCATTGGTTCTGGTTCTCTGCCCTCTTACAGGCATGCCCCGCCTATGCCTGAGGCCTCTGTAAGTACCAAGATCGATCAGTCGTTTTATATTAAGCTGCACTTCTGCCCTAAGATCGCCTTCCACTTTATAGTTGTTGTCAATGAAGTCCCGGATCTTAGCTACTTCTTCTTCGGTGAGATCCCTCACGCGTGTATCAGGATTGATCCCTGTAGCTTCGATAATCTCTTTGGCCCGGGTGCGCCCGATACCATAAATGTAGGGAAGGGCAGCCAGCACTTTCTTGTCTCTTGGTAAGTCGACGCCAGCTAAACGAGCCATTCACCTTTCACCCCCAGTTAACCCTGTCTCTGCTTGTGCTTTGGATTAGAACAAACCACCATGACTCTGCCGTGCCTTCTGATAATCCGGCACTTCTCACAAATCTTCTTCACAGAAGATCTCACCTTCACCTAAAAAACCTCCTTCAAAAGGAAGACGTCCCTTGTCCCTATCTAAGACGACGGACAATCCTGCCGCGGGTTAAGTCATATGGGCTGAGTTCAACAAGCACCCTGTCTCCTGGGAGAATCTTGATAAAGTTGATCCTCATTCGACCGGAAATATGTGCGAGCACTTGATGCCCTCCTTCGACTTCCACCCGAAACATGGCATTGGGAAGCGGCTCTGTTACCCTGCCCTCAACCTCAATGCTATCCTGCTTCGGCATGTTATTCCCCCTTAGCTATAAGAGAAGTGTATCCTCAAACTACCAATTTATACCACGGTCAGGCAAACAGGTCCCTTTTCAGTAATGGCCACAGTGTGTTCGAAATGAGCCGACCATGAACCGTCCCTGGTTACCACGTGCATATCAGGGAAGGTGACCACTGCTGAACCTCCCGCGTTAACCATAGGTTCGATAGCTATGACCATCCCTTTGCGGAGCAGAGGCCCCGTACCCGGCCTGCCATAGTTTGGCACCGTCGGGCTCTCGTGCATGGATCTGCCAACCCCATGCCCTGCATAGTCTTTGACCACGCTGAACCCATGCTGTTTCACATAGCTCTCTATTGCATGGCCTACATCTCCGATACGTGCTCCTACCACTGCTTGGTCAATACCCCGTCGTAAAGCTTCCCTCGTTACTTCTATGAGTTTCAGGGCGTCAGGAGAAACTTCCCCAACAGGGAAAGTTGCCGCGGTATCTCCGACGAAACCCTGGTAGGTAGCACCTACATCGATGGAGATAATGTCGCCTTCCTCCAAGATTGTATCCCCGGGCACCCCGTGGACTACTACTTCATTCTTGGATGTGCAAATAGTAGCTGGAAAGCCGTAGAGCCCCTTGAACGTAGGCAAAGCCCCTTTGCTTCTTATGAACTCCTCCGCAAAACGATCCAGGTCTATCGTTCTGACTCCCGGCGTGACCATTTCACCCAGCCGAAGCAAGCATTCTCGGGCGATTCGCCCCGCTTTAGCCATGATAGCTATTTCGTCGTCAGTCTTCAAAATGATCATGAGTTATCTCTTCCCTGACAAGCCCTTTTCCTCAAGGGCCTCGACTATCCTATGGAAGATCGAATCCACGTCTCCACAACCATTTATAGATACCACAATTCCGTCCCGATTGTAATACTCAAACAACGGTTCGGTTGCTTCGTGGTAAATCTTGAGCCTCTGCTTCACTGTGTCTTCATTGTCGTCCGGACGGGTGATAAGGGCTTCGCCGCACACATCGCACTTGCCCTGAGTCTTGGGTGGCTCAAGTTTGATGTTGTAAGGCTTGCCGCAACCGGAACAGACTCTCCTGGTCCTTGCCCTCTCGACCAGTTCTTCTTCAGGGACTACCAGGTTAATGACCAAACTGAGCCCATCGTTTCTGGCTCGCAGGATCTTGGAGAGTGCCTCAGCCTGGGCCACGTTCCTGGGGAATCCGTCCAGTACAAAACCGTTTTCAGCTTCACGCGAATTGATCCGTTTGTCGATGATTTGCGTTGTTATATCATCGGGTACAAGCCGGCCTTCGGCCATTATGCCTTCAACAAGCCGCCCCAGTTCCGTACCTTCCCTTACTTCTTGCCTGAATATGTCGCCCGGTGCTATGTGCATCAGGCCAAACCTTTCAGCCACCAGTTTTGCCTGTGTTCCCTTACCTGCACCCGGCGGGCCCAAGAACAAAAGTTTCAATGCAATCTCCTCACTTCAAGAACCCTTCGTAATTGCGCATCACAAGCTGAGCCTCGATCTGCTTCATGGTCTCAAGCGCTACACCCACAACGATCAGCATCGAGGTACCGCCCAACGCCCTGAACCCAGACAAGCCTGTTATCCGAACAATCAAGTTCGGCAATATAGCGATAGCTGCCAGGAACAGCGCGCCGACGAAAGTGATCTTGTTGACTATTCTCGACAGTGCATCAGCAGTAGGCTTGCCCGGACGTATCCCGGGGATGAATCCCCCAAATTTCCTCATGTTATCTGCTATGTCATACGGATTGAACACCATAGATGTATAGAAGTAGGTGAATCCGAATATGAGCAGAGCAAACACAATCGTGTACCACGGCTTAGTGTAATCAAAGAACGACTCTACACCCCGCGCCCACGGCGCTTGGATGAACGACGCAATGGTACCCGGAAACGCCAGAAGCGACGACGCAAAGATAACGGGAATTACGCCCGCCTGGTTGATTCTCAGCGGGATATGGGTTGAGTAACCGCCCATCATCCTGCGCCCGACAACTCTCTTAGAATACTGGACAGGTACGCGCCTCTCTCCTTCAGTGATCCAGATAACAAGCACCAGGGTGATCACCGTAATAACTAACATAGCCAACACATTGTACCACTTGGTTAGCCCTACCTTGAGCATAAGGTACAGGCTTGCCATTTCACGAGGCATCTCCGACACTATCCCCGCGAAAATGAACAGGGAAATCCCGTTACCAATGCCCTTTTCAGTGATGAGTTCACCAAGCCACATCAAGAATGCAGTTCCGGCTACCAAGCTCAGTATTGCCTCAATCACTACCCAGGGCGAGGTTGACACAAGGGCTCCCTGGGAGCGGATTCCGAGGGTCATACCTGTAGCCTGGATTGCCGCGATAATAATAGTGCCGTACCTGGTGTAACTTTGCAGCTTCTCTCTCCCGGCTTCGTCCTTGGACATCTCTTCCCAAGAAGGTATGACCATGGTGAGGAGCTGCATTATGATCGAACTGTTGATGTACGGGTAAATACCCATGGCAAAGACCGAGTAATTTCTCAAAGCACCGCCTGAGAAAAGGTCCATGAAAGCAAACAAGCTTCCTTCTTTGAACAGCCCGGCAATTACTTCCGGGATAATACCGGGTACCGGAACTGCAACCCCGGCCCTGAACACAATGAGCAAACCCACTGTATACAGGATCCGGCTACGGAGATCAGGTACCCGCCATGCATTCCTGAACGTGGATATCATCCTAAATCACCTCGGCTTTGCCGCCAGCAGCCTCAATTTTCTGTTTGGCTCCTCTGGAAAACGCATGCGCCCTGACGGTAAGGGCCTTGTCGTTCTCACCTTCACCCAGGATCTTGATGTACCGGGAATTCCGTCTTACAAGCCCGGCTTCTTTCAATTCCTCAGGCCCCACATCACTGCCTGCATCAAACATACCAATGTCTCCGATATTTACGATCTCATAAGTGATGCCGAAGATGTTCGTGAAACCGCGTTTTGGGATACGCCTCACCAGTTTGGTTTGTCCGCCTTCAAAACCCGGCGGCTTGGTACCGCCTGATCTCGCCTTCTGGCCTTTATGCCCTTTCCCTGCGGTCTTACCGAACCCAGAGCCAATGCCTTGCCCTTTCCGCCTCGGTTTCCTCACAGAACCCGGAATTGGCGACAGAACATCATGCAAGTCCATTCGGAACGACCTCCGCTTCTTCACCTTTGTCCTTTCTTCCTACCAGGCCACGTATCTCGGCAATCTCACGAGCGCTACGAAGTTGCTTGAGTGCTTCCATCGTCGCATATACCACGTTGTAAGGATTTGAAGAGCCTAGAGACTTGGCCAAAACATCCTGGATTCCCCCAAGTTCCATGATTGGGCGGACACCCCTGCCTGCAATCACACCTGTACCTGGCGATGCCGGACGCAGAAGCACCTTACCTGCGCCAAACCGCCCTATGACTTCGTGGGGAATGGTAGTGTTATTCATTGGCACTTCGATAACATTCTTCTTAGCATCCTCAATGCCTTTTCTGATGGCATCGGTGAGGTCTTGCGCCTTGCCCAATCCTGCCCCGACCTTACCTTTGCCGTTTCCGACCACTACAAGAGCTCTAAAGGAACGCCTGCGCCCGCCTTTGACAGTCTTAGATACCGGACCAAAAGCGACCACATGGTCCTTAAACTCCTCCTCGGGCCGGCCCCTTCTGCTGTCCATGGTAGAATCATCTCTTGACAACAAATAATCACCCCGCA
>DUVI01000039.1 GCA_012841065.1 Bacillota bacterium | reverse complement strand
TTGGAACGTGGGACGGCGGCTTTCCTTGCGGGTACTCATCCCCTACAACCCTGGTTCGCCTCACAGGAGGAAATGTCCTCTCTATTAGAAACTATGCCATTTCACCCTAACAAGTACACTTACCGCTGAGTCCGGAACCATGTATACTTACGGTAGAATCAAGCATATTGTCCGAACTTTTCAAAAGGTTTCTGATATTCTGTAGATCAGTGAAGCTTGACCAACTCCAATAATAACGAAAGAGCCGAGGTGCCGGATTACGAGTATGGATGCAGGACACAAAGAACACAGGAATACATCAGGTTTGCACCACAATCAGGCAGGAAGCTCCGGTGAGAAGAGCAGGGGCAAGAAGGTCCGTCTGCTCTTGGCGCTGTCGATAATTCTGGCTGCTGTGGCCGGAGGTATTTGGGTTTACTCCTCAGGCATTTTCAGGCAAACTCCGGATATGCTGCTCGTAACTTCAGGGGACAAGATGGTAATCTGGCGGCAGCTCAAAAATATCCCGGATGGGACCATACCAGTCGAAGGTCCTTTGGGAACCACCATCGTGGAAGTCGAACGAGGACGGGTGCGCGTATTGAGCTCGCCGTGTCCTGAACATATCTGCATGAACACAGGCTGGATATCCAAACCCGGCCAGATCATCGTATGTATGCCAAACCAGGTTGTGGTGCGCATTGTAAAAAAGCAGGCCTAAGACACTTGCGCCCTGAAGCAGCGCATGTGGAACAACTGAACCATCCACGCAGGAGCGATGCAAAGAGTCAGAATCCGGCGCTGCTCCAAACCAATTGGATCAAGTAACAGATGGCAGGAGTGAGAAATATGGCCGGCAAGAGGTTGGCAACCCTGATTTTCTTAATCTCCAGGAGGCCAAGTCCTATGGCAAACAGCAGAAGGCCGCCTGTTGCGGTCATTTCAGTAATCATTTGCTCAGTGAACACTCTGTCGAAAAACCCTGCTCCCAGGGTAATGGCTCCCTGGTATACAAACACAGGCAAAGCTGAGAAACCCACGCCGAACCCCAAAGATGAGGCGAATGCAATTGAGGTAAACCCGTCAATAGCTGCCTTGGCTGCGAGAGTTCTGTAGTCACCTGTGAGGCCATCCTGTATCCCGCCTATAATAGCCATCGGCCCGATACAAAACAACAAAGTGGCCGATACAAACCCTTTGGCAAACAGTCCCTGCGATTGCCCTCCGAACCTTTTCTCAAGTGCCGCGCCGAGATTGCTCACCCACTTCTCTATATTCAACCACTCGCCGATAATCGCGCTAAAAGCGATACCGGACAGGGGAAAAAGAATATTCTCAGTTTCAAGCGCCATGCTGATTCCTATGATGCTGGTCACAAGGCCCAGGCCGTTCATCACTGTCTCTTTCATTTTCTCGGGATACTTCTGGCCAGCAAGCACCCCAATAAGAGTTCCTGCTACGATTGCTACTGTGTTGATCAACGTACCTTTCAAAGTCATTCGCCCCTCCGTCAGATCATGTTTGGCAAACCACCTCGGGTAGTAGGTTAAGTAACATATATTCTACATCGAATGCCAAAAAAGGAGAAATCAAAACAGCGTTTTGCCCGGCCTGCCCGTCATGTTTTTCTTCTGGCTGCGTTCAACTCCTAAAGAATCTCTTTATCTCAGCATTACCGGCAACCGGCGGGGTATCCTCTGACGCCGCCAAGGTCAGACATCAAGAGGAATGAGAATGAATG
>DUVI01000038.1 GCA_012841065.1 Bacillota bacterium | reverse complement strand
TCAGCAAAACCTGCAGCTGAAAGTACCCTGGTAATAGCCGCAGTCGCCGTGGTCTTACCATGGTCGATATGCCCAATCGTACCTACGTTCACGTGAGGCTTAGTTCTTTCAAATTTCTGCTTGGCCACAATAAGATCCCCTTTCCTTGCATTATGGCCCACCATCGGTGATTTTCTATGGATTTTTTATCAGTATTTGCGTCTTTATGCAAGTTGATCTTGGCACAAAACGTACTGCTGCCGTTATGCCGCTTTAGGCATGTCTAAGAAAGAAATCCGGTCAATAAACATCAAAATGGAGCTCACAACCGGGATCGAACCGGTGACCTCATCCTTACCAAGGATGCGCTCTGCCGACTGAGCTATGTGAGCACCATGATCTCTACAAATGATGGTATTGTTATTAGAAATGGAAAATTGGTTGCGGGGGTAGGATTCGAACCTACGACCTCCGGGTTATGAGCCCGACGAGCTACCTGACTGCTCCACCCCGCGACGTTGTTTGATGGTGGAGAGGGCTGGATTCGAACCAGCGAAGGCGTCAGCCAACAGATTTACAGTCTGCCCCCTTTGGCCGCTTGGGTACCTCTCCACATGCTCTTTATCTTACTATGTTTTCAACACTTGCGCAACCTTCCGGAGAATGTTCTAGCTGTTGCGTAAGAAGTGCCGCCTTCATCAAGCGGCATTTCTGATTATACACTGCTACGCGCATTATTTCAACTCAAACATGGGCGACTGTCAGTCTATCCTCCAGTCTAACCTCTTGGTAGCAAGGTACAGAAACGCAATTGTAAATCCAAGCAATAGCCCGATTTGTAGGACAAGTTCCGGAGGTATCATACTCAGGATGACCCAGCATTCGGTAAGGGATTTTGGAAAGACAAGAATCAGGCAAAACAAAAAGTGGAGCCAGCGGACGGATTCGAACCGACGACCTACTGATTACAAATCAGTTGCTCTGCCAACTGAGCTACGCTGGCACCACGCAGAATAGCAAGTATATATTACCTGCTGAAGGTGTCAATGTCAATACGAAAGCCACGCCGTTGTATTGTCATGAGGTCCGTGCTTATTGCTGCCTCAAAGATGCATATTCGGTTTCATTCTCTGCATCCTTGGAGTGGAGATAACGTTCGAGTTTTCTTTTCACTCTCTGAAGCGCATTGTCCACTGATTTCACGTGTCTTTGCAGTTCATCAGCGATTTCGAGGTAAGATTTTCCATCGAGATAAGAGTTAAGCACTTGCCATTCCAAATCGCTCAGAATCTCAGTGATCTTCTCTTCCATGTTTCCGATCTCTTCAGAGCTGATAACCACTTCTTCGGGATCGAGCACGTGGTTCCCGGGCATGATGTCGAGCAGGGTCCTGTCCGAATCTTCGTCGTAGATAGGCCTATTAAGCGAGATATAAGAATTGAGCGGAATGTGCTTTTGCCGTGTGGCAGTCTTGATAGCGGTAATAATCTGCCTAGTTATACACAGTTCAGCGAACGCTTTGAACGAAGCCAACCTGTCAGCTCTAAAATCCCTGATGGCTTTATAAAGTCCGATCATTCCTTCTTGTATAATATCCTCGCGATCAGCTCCTATGAGGAAATAGGAGCTGGCCTTGGCCCTTACAAAACTCTTGTACTTGTTTATGAGGTACTCCTGTGCTTCAGTAGAACCTGTCCTAGCTACGTCGACAATTTCTTCATCTTCCATTTGATCAAATACTGCATAGAGATCATTCTGAGGGTCAATAGGCAAGCAGCACCCCTCCCCCGGTCTACTGCCGATTTCTGTCAGCCTCTCCCCATTGGATTTGTGGTGCCTGGACAAACTTATTATACGTGCCTTGTCCACAAAAAATCAACACATGTCCGGTTTGCCGGCTGACCATCCGCTGATCATCCAAGGAGATTTCTCTGTCTTTGCACTTCATACAGGGCCATTCCACATGCAACTGCAGCATTCAAGCTGTCAATCCGGCCAAACATGGGAATCTTTGCTAAGTAATCGCAGCGCTCCCGCACCAGCCGGGAAAGCCCTTTGCCTTCGCTGCCCGCCACCAGAGCTATAGGAACGGTAAGGTCAGCCTCCCATAAACTTGTCTCAGCCGTTCCATCCAATCCGCATACCCAAATGCCGTTTTTCTGGCACCACTGCACAAACCAGTGGATGTTGGGAACTTCGCTTATAGGCTGGTAAAACATGGCGCCAGCCGAAGCTTTGAAAGCACCTTCTCCAAACGGGGCGGTCCTCCTGCGGGGAACAACCAGCCCATGTACTCCCATGGCATGAGATGTCCTGCAGGTTGAACCCAGGTTTTGAGGATCCTGAATACCGTCAAGCGCGACAAACAGGGGAACTTGATGCTGTGGAACACCGGCCAGAAGTTGTTCAGGTTGTTTGAAAACCACGTCGCCTACCCTGGCAGCTATTCCCTGGGATGCTTTTGCAAACCTTGAGTCAAAATCTCTTGGCTCCATCCGGGATATCTTGATGCCACGGCTACGGGCCTTTTCCAAAACGGTCCTTAAGTGCCGGTCGTCACCCTGACCGCGCACCGTTATTTCGAGCACCGGCCAACCGCTCTCAACAGCTTCGCTTACAGGCTGTTTCCCGTAAACATGAATCGTTCTTCTTGAGTCTGCCATGATCAGCTCCTGCACCTGCTTTGCGCCAACACCTTACCGGGCCTTGTGTCCTCACCTTTGATAGCGTGCCCCTGTCACCCTTGCTTGTTGCGGGCACCATAAGCCTTCTTTAACTCCTCAATAGTGGGAGCCCTGCCGCAGGACATCTTGCCTTCCGGACAATAGCCCAGGTCTTCACAAGACGGGCCTGCACCGTAGAAGATGTTAGGGGCTATCTTCTTGTATTCGGCCAGCAGCAAATTGAACATGTGACGGATCTCCCACTGGGCCCTTTGGCAACACCTGAGGTTAAACATATGCCTGAGTTGTCTCGCGTTTGTGGTAATCACAAACCGTGTCTCGGTTGCGTTTGTCAGCGCAAACCTTACATCCTCTGCAGGAATCCCGAGAGACAAACCTTCCCTTTGCATATCCAGGATCTCTTCCTGCAGCTTGTGATATCGCTGCAGAAACCCGGGATGTTTCGAGAAACTGGGCGGAGTCACGTACTTGAAGTTGTCTTCCTTTACGTACCTTTGAGATTGTTGGAGTTGGGACACATCGGCAGACGCCTGAACCGGCTCGTTGAAATACATCACACCCGGCTCCTTGAAGACCTTCATCAGGCGGTGCCTGTCATTCTGCTGGCTGGATATCCTCGAGTACCCTTCAACTGCAAAGGTGGTGTACCAGTGCTCCAGAACCCCAAGGTGTCCGGATTTGATCAAACCCCGTATGAATCGCCCCACCTCTTCTTTGGAGGGCTTGTCCCCTGTCAAAATCGATTCAAGCTCATCTGTGCCCACGGGTGAATAGCACAGGCGGCCGAGCAAAATCAATCGTTCAGTATCGATGTGGGTTCCCATGAACGGATAATGCAACACTTTGACCTTGAGTTGAGATTGGGAATTCATTTCAGGCCGGTGGTCCATATGTATCTTCTCCCCCATGA
The DNA here is from genome assembly GCA_012841065.1 of Bacillota bacterium. Lineage (GTDB taxonomy): Bacteria > Bacillota > Sulfobacillia > Fermentithermobacillales > Fermentithermobacillaceae > DTU015. Next base: position 17,441 of record DUVI01000038.1, on the reverse strand, counting down.
TTTTGTACCTTGGCTTTACGCCGGCCCTGCCCAGGGCCGGCTGTCCCATCACATCCGAACCTTAGTACCTGACGGTGTATCTTCAAGAGTAATACCAAGATCGCCCATCTTATCTCTAATGTAATCAGCAGTTGTGTAATCCTTCTGTTTGCGGGCAGTGTTCCTTATTTCCACTAATATGTCAATAAGACCGTTGCTTATGTCGCGCCCTCGCGACACTGGCGTAAGTTCAGCCTGAGGAACCAGCCCAAGGATCCCAAGACACTCAATCAGAAGCCCATAAGCTCCGGCAACCTTTTGCCTGGCATCGGGATCAGCAGTAGTCTCTCCCCGCGGCACGACGTGGGCGTTAATCGCGGTTATCAAATCAAACACGGCAGCCAAAGCCCCAGGAGTGGCAAAATCGTTGTCCATTGATTCGAAAAACGTTTTCCTGCATTGGGCGGTAGCTTCAGCCAGTTTAGAAGCATCACGCAACCCCTGGGCCGACGGATTGGCCAGAAACTCCACCGCGTTCTGGTAACCGGTGCGTATCCGCTCCCAACCTTTTTCTGCCGATCTGAGGAGTTCATCAGAAAAATCCAGTATCTTGCGCCTATGAGCAGACAAAAGATACAACCTTACGGCCATGGGATCATGGTTGTTGACAATATCGCTTAGGTAGATCACGTTTCCGAGTGACTTGGACATCTTTTCCCCTTCCAGGTTCAACAGTTCGCTGTGAACCCAGTATCTCACGTAGGGCTCAACACCTGAAACCGCCTCTGCCTGAGCCACTTCATTTTCGTGATGGGGGAAAACCAGTTCAGTACCGCCCCCGTGCATATCGATCTGAGGTCCGAGGTGTTTGTGAACCATAACCGAGCATTCAATATGCCAGCCCGGACGTCCTTTTCCCCAGGGGCTGGGCCATCCCGGCTCGTCAGGCGCAGATGCCTTCCATAATGCCCAGTCCAGTGGAGATTCTTTCAGTTCCGAGACCTCCACCCTTGCCCCAGGCAGCAGGTCCTCGATCTTCTTCCCTGAAAGTTTGCCATAGCCAGGGAACCTCTCAGCCCTGAAATACACGTCACCCGCAGATTCGTACGCAAGCCCTTTGTCAATGAGCGTCTCGACAGTTTCTATAATCTCAGGAATCACTTCACTTGCCCTGGGATACACATCAGCTCTTAACACACCGAGTTTATCCATGCACTCGAGGTACTCTTGTATGAACTTCTCAGCTATTTCCGGGATTGGGGTACGGGTTTGTCTGCTCCTGTTGATGAGCTTGTCGTCTATGTCAGTAAAATTTGTAACCAGTTTCACCTTGTATCCTTTATGGAGCAAGTAGCGCCTTACCACATCCCAAAACACCGCAGGCCGGGCGTGGCCAATGTGACTGTGATCATACGGCGTAATGCCGCACACGTATATGCTGACTTTTCCCTCTTCAACAGGGACAAACTGCTCATATTGCCGTGCAAGGGTATTGTAGACCATAAGCGCCATGTCTAGACCCTGCCCTTCTTTAATAGAGTTGCAACGCAAAAAGCAGCTATGCCTTCACTTCGACCAAGGCTCCCCAGATTTTCAGGGGAAGTAGCTTTTATGGAAATCCTGTCTACAGGAACTGATAATGCTTGCGAAATATTACGCCTCATATGTTCTATGTATGGAAACAACCTGGGCTCCTGCGCGACTAATGTACAGTCCAGGTGAACGATTTCTGAGATTTGTCCTGCATTTGACCAGATGTCTGCCAGGAGATCGAGGCTTCTGGCATCGCGAAACCTGGGATCTTCAGGCGGAAACCACTTGCCTATGTCGCCCATGCTGAGCGCCCCCAACACTGCATCTACAACGGCGTGACACAACACGTCAGCATCTGAATGACCCACGAGTCCCTTCGGGGAAGGCACTTCCACCCCGCCTAACACACATTTCCGGCCGCAAGCCATAGGATGAACGTCAAATCCGAAACCTGTCACCTGAACGGAAGTGTCATATCGCCGACTGAGCCGGCGGTGCGCTTTCGACTGCCTAAACCTGAACGATGCGGGACCTCCCTCCTCAATGGGCGTCTCTCTCCCGGCCGATTCCAGATCATTGCCTTGTTTCTCAAGGATCATGGAAAGCATTTCAAAGTCTTCAGGAAAAGTAACCTTGAAGTTAGTACGCTCACCCTTAACTATAGCAAGTTTGTGACCAAAACGTTCCACCAACTGACCGTCGTCGGTTCCAATAAACCCGTCCCTTCTTGCCATTTCATGGCACTGCCTCAGGAGGCTCAATCCGAAAACCTGAGGGGTTTGCACCAGAACAATGCCATCCCGGGACAGAGTGCTGTGTACAAACCACAACTCTTCATGACCGGATGGAATCACAGCCTTGACCGTATCTGTGAGGCCGATCCCGCAAACAGCAGCCGAGTGCCGCTTTGCCGCCTCAAGCACACGCACTGCTAGGTTGCGCGAAAACAACGGCCGCGACGCATCGTGAACAATGACCCATGATACTTGCGGCGGGATTTTTTCAAGCGCCAAACGCACAGATTCTTGACGCGTGGGACCGCCGGTTGCCGTAACCAGGGGCTTACCATGCCTTGATGTCAAAGATTGGACAGTCCGCTGTACTAATTCCTGGCCTTCATACCCATGGGGAAGCACGATCACCGCCCCATCAACTTCAGGCATAGACATGACCTTATCTGCCGTCCACTCCAGTATGGTCTTTCCTGCGATCTCAACAAATTGCTTGGGCATCCTGCCTCCGGCCCGGACACCTAGCCCGGCTGCCGGGATCACAGCCCACACACTCTCAACCATTGTCATCGTCCCGGCCTGCTGATCTTGGTTTGGCAAATATCATCCGCCCGGCAGGGGTAGTATGGCAGTTGGTCACCATTACAGTTATATCTTCACCGACGAACCTCTTGGCTTGCTCCACTACCACCATTGTCCCGTCCTCCAAGTAGCCTACACCTTGTCCAGGTTCTTTACCTTCTTTAATAATGTGGATAACAAGTTCCTCACCTGCGGACACGATGGGCTTCAGGGCGTTGGCCAACTGGTTGATGTTAAGCACCCCGACTTCCTGGAACTCTGCAATCTTAGCCAGATTATAGTCAGTCGTGATGATCCGGGCTCCTGTAGCTCTGGCCATTTTGAGGAGCCGGAGGTCTACGTCAAGATCAGGTTCTTCTTCCCAATCCTGCATCACTACCTCAACGTAGGCATCTTTCTGCATTTCATTGAGGATATTGAGTCCCCGTCTTCCCTTGTTGCGCTTCATGTTATCTGACGAATCAGCAATGCGCCTTAGTTCGTCCAGCACAAAATTAGGGATAATCACTGGCCCCTCGATAAAGCCCGTCCTGCAGATATCAGCTATCCGCCCATCGATGATGGAGCTGGTATCCAGGATCTTTCCGGTGGAAAACCCTCCGTCAGCTGCAGGATTCCCCTTCTTTATTCCTGACAAAGTCTTAGCCATATTGCGAAATGAGCGGGGAGTTATGGCCAATATGTCGTCTTTCTTGCTTCTTGCAACCACAATGCCTATATATCCCAACAACACCATGGCGATAGAGGGGAGAACGCTGCCGACAATAGGTATTCTGGACAAAGAGGGGGTAATTAAGTTTGATATTATGAGGCCAACTATGAGTCCACCCACCCCAACCAGAATGTCCTGCAGCGCCATCTTCACCATGCGATTCTCCAGCCACTTCACACCCTTCCTTACAAGCACCGTTGCAGGGGGGCCTATGAAGAAAAAGAGCACCGCGACTATCCCTGCAAAAAGCAAGAGGATACCCGCTGACTCAATGATGCTAGGTTCCCGGTTGAAGAACACGGCAATGGGGATTAGCAGATAGAAACCAGCTATTCCGCCCACAAGTGCGCCCAGGATGGCAAAATACCGGCCAGCTTTTTCCAATCCACCACACCTCCTTTTACATTACTCGTATTACATTACTCGTAGCCGACTTTATTATATGTCAAACACCCTACGTAAACCAAGTTAACCGCGTATTTCCGGTCAGAAGTACATGAAGTGTTTGAAGGATCGGATATATCACAAAGTTGTCCCGGCGGGCTTCTTGGGTAACGATATCGCCGCCCGGCCGGCCAAAGTCATCCAGTTGACCTAAACCCCCAGTTAATGGTATAATTCTATCGCAAGGTGTATTGGGAGGTAATAATAATGTTCAGAGTTGGAGACCGAGTGGTGTATCCGATGCATGGCGCGGGTACCATAGAAGGAATTGAGCAAAAGGAGATCCTCGGTAAGACTCACAAGTACTATGTACTGCAGCTTCCCATCAGCGACATGAAGGTTATGATCCCAGTTGACAACACAGAAGAAATCGGGCTCAGAGATGTAATCAAACCGTCGCAAGTCCCTGAAGTTCTGAATGTTTTGAAACAAGATTCCACGCCTATGTCCAGCAACTGGAACAGACGCTACCGGAGCAACCTGGAGAAGATCAAAAGCGGTGACATATTCGAAGTAGCGAGTGTAGTGAGAAACCTTTCAGCCAGAAACAAAGAAAAGGGACTATCCACAGGCGAACGGAAGATGCTGGAAAGCGCCAAAGAAATCCTTCTTTCAGAACTTATCCTCGCCAGTGATTGGGACAGGGAAGAAGCCGTCAGCATAATCGAAGAGATCCTCGCTTAAAATGCCTTTTCTTGACTCTTGACCCCGGCTAAGGTAAGATTGTTTTGCATGCTTTTTAATGTAGGTGGGCGTGTGGCTCAGTGGGAGAGCGTTCGGTTCGCATCCGAAAGGCCGCGGGTTCGAATCCCGCCACGTCCACCATGGCACTTCCCTTTAGACCTTTCAAGAGGTGAGAATTGTGAATGACCCGCTCTGTGATGGATTTCAAGAAGCTGTCAATGACTATCTAATCCGGCACAAGAGCATCCTGGATGTTTTGAGCAAACTGGGTGAGTCCAGCAGCCGGGTTAACCGAGCAGTAGCAAAAGCGGTCACCTCGTGCGGTTGTATCCGGATAGATGCAACAAAGCAGTCAATTCCTCCCGACATCGCCTCACTGGCGTCGGTCAGAGACTACATGAAAAATCATGTGGAAGGAAAACTGTGCGAATATTGCACCGAAATTCTGGAAGATGAAATCGGAAGGACCCTTTTTTACCTGACGGCCTTATGCAATGTGCTTGATCTTAACCTTAGCGATATACTGCAGAAAGAGAAAGAACGCGTAACCTGCCTAGGTATATTTAACTTCTCGTGATCCTGTATCAGGATTTGGCCTTCACCAGGGCGTTTCGCACTCCATCTTCAACAGTCGAGACGCCTATTACCCCAGGGGAAACTTTGCTCCCCGAAAATCCATGTGGTACAAGCACCCTGCTGAATCCCAAACGTGAAGCTTCTTTTACCCTGTCTTCCATTCGGGGAACCATTCTGACTTCTCCTGAAAGCCCTATCTCTCCGAAACAAGCTACATCGTGCCGGACCGGGATATTGTAATAACTGGAAACCATGGCAATCCCACACGCAAGATCTATTCCAGGCTCGCTCACTTTCACGCCGCCGGCTACTTTGACGAATATGTCGGTTTTGTCGAGCCCCTGAACCAGGTACTTGGACATCACCGCTGCAATCAAAAGCAATTTCTGCTGATCGATTTCTCCCACAATCCGCCTGGCAGACCCATACAGATTGGGAGTCACAAGGGACTGGACTTCTACGAGGATTGGCCTGTTGCCCTGGACACACGCTGCCACACAGCATCCCGAGCGGTTCTCCAGCCTCTCAGAGAGGAAGAATTCAGACGGGTTCTGTATCTCCCTGAGCCCACTGTCACCCATGCCGAAAACCGCAACTTCATCAGTAGCACCGAAACGGTTTTTTCTGGCTCTGATAATGCGATAAAGATGGCCCAACTCACCTTCGAAATACAACACCGTGTCGACAAGGTGCTCAAGCAACCTGGGCCCGGCAAGGTCACCTGTCTTGACAGTGTGCCCCACAAGGATAACCGTGACATTTGCCAGTTTGGCATATTCCTGGAGTTTTACTGCACAAGCCCTTATTTGAGCGGGGCTTCCGGGTAAAGAATCGATGGATCTGTCCTCGCACGTCTGGATCGAGTCCACGACCAAAAACCCTGGTTTGAGTTCCAAGCACATTTGGAGGATGGCGTCAATATCCCTTTCAGCTGCAAAATACAGGTCCTGAGACCTGACGTTGAGCCTGTCGGCCCTGATCTTAACCTGTCCCAGGGATTCTTCGCCTGATATGTAGAGTGAGCGCCCGGCTGAAGACGACACTTTATCTGCAACCGACAAGAGCAGGGTAGATTTGCCTATCCCGGGTTCGCCACCTAGATGCAATAAAGAACCGGGTACAAAACCACCGCCAAGAGCCCTGTCCAGCTCGGGCAACCCGCTCGAAAACCTCTTGACTTCTTGAGGGGCTACTGAAGACAGTATTACAGGTGTCACCGGGGCACCTTGCTTGGTACCCTTTGATCCGGCAGCCGGCACTTGTTCTTCAAGAGTATTCCATTCTTGGCATTCAGGGCAACGCCCGTACCAACGTGACGATTGATACCCACATGCAGAGCATATAAATCTGCCGTTGGAAGCAGATGGCGGCATAGAATCCTCACTACCTTTCGGAACGGGAATTCTATGCCGCGCTCTTGTTTTCCTCTGGCAAACTTGTGTTACTTCACCGGCTCTTCTTCAGTGGCGCCGGGTGAAGACGCAATCGGGATGAACCCCAGTTTGCCGCCTTCTCCCAAACTCACCTTCACCTTGTTAGCGTTCCTGAATTCGCCTCTGAGAACCATATCTGAAAGCGGGTCTTCCACAAGCCGCTGTATTGCCCTTCTTAGAGGCCTGGCGCCGTAATCAGGATCGGTACCTTCTTCGATAAGCTTGAGTTTGGCTTCATCGGTGACCTCCATGGACAAGCCCGCTGATTCCTGCAACCTCTCCTCAACATCCCGAAGCCGCAGGTTTACAATTTCCTTCAAGTGCTCGGTTGTTAAGGCGTGGAACACTATGATTTCATCTACCCTGTTGATAAACTCAGGCCTGAAAACCCTCTTCACGGCGTCCATAACGCGGGATTTCATATCTTCATGGGCCCGCTCAGTATCCTTCTCTACTGTGAAGCCCAACACCGCCTTGCCGTGGATGGCTTCAGCCCCTGCGTTGGATGTCATGATAATCACCGTGTTCCTGAAGTCAACCGTACGTCCCTGGGCCTCAGTAAGCCTTCCGTCCTCAAGCACCTGGAGCAGCACGTTAAACACATCAGGATGTGCTTTTTCGATCTCGTCCAGCAAGATCACAGAATAGGGGCGCCTGCGGACTGCCTCGGTGAGCTGCCCGCCTTCATCGTAGCCCACATATCCTGGAGGCGCGCCTACCAATCTGGAGACTGTGTGCCTTTCTTGGTACTCGGACATATCCAGCCTTATCATTGCATCCTCATCGTCAAACAGCAATTCGGCCAGGGCCCGTGCCAACTCGGTCTTACCCACTCCGGTGGGGCCGAGGAAGATAAACGAGCCAATCGGCCGTTTGGGATCTTTGAGGCCCGCCCTTGAGCGGCGGACTGCCCTGGATACCGCTTCAACAGCGTCGTGTTGGCCAATGACGCGCTTGTGCAGTTCTTCTTCAAGGTTCAACAGCCTCTCAGACTCACCTGCGGCCAGCCTCCTTACCGGGATCCCGGTCCAATCTGCTACTATCGCCGCAATGTCGTCAGCGGTTACCGTAGTCTTTTCAGGCACATCGTTAGTCTGCCAAGCCTTCCGTTTATCTTCGAGGAGCTGTTGCAGCCTCTGTTCTTCATCTCTGAGCTCGGCCGCTTTCTCGAACTCCTGGGAAGCTACAGCTTCTTCCTTTTCGGCAATGAGTTTTTCCAGCTTAATCTCCAGTTCCCTCAAGTCTTTGGGAGCTTCTAAAGCTTTCATCCGCACCCTGGAGCCGGCTTCGTCTATCAGGTCAATCGCCTTGTCCGGCAGGAATCTGTCGGCAACGTATCTTGCCGATAGATTGACAGCCGCTTTCAAAGCTTCATCAGTGTACTGCACCCCGTGGTGAGCTTCATACCGATCCTTTATTCCTTTCAGAATCTCGACAGTCTCTTCAACCGTCGGTTCAGACACCATCACCGGCTGGAACCTTCTTTCAAGCGCCGCATCCTTCTCTACGTGTTTCCTGTACTCGTCAAGAGTGGTAGCACCTATGCACTGGAGCTCCCCCCTTGCCAACATAGGCTTGAGGATACTCGAGGCGTCTATCGCGCCTTCGGCAGCTCCGGCGCCGATAATGTTGTGCATTTCGTCGATGAACAGGATCACGTCGCCTGATCGCTTTATCTCTTCAAGCACTTTCTTAAGGCGCTCCTCGAACTCGCCCCGGTACTTGGTTCCCGCGACCAGCGCAGCTAAATCCAAGGTGACAACCCGCTTGTCTCTGAGCATTTCAGGCACCGTGCCATCCCTTATATTCTGGGCCAATCCTTCGGCGATTGCGGTTTTCCCTACTCCGGGCTCCCCGATGAGCACCGGGTTGTTCTTCGTCCTCCTTGAGAGGATCTGGATAACCCGCTCGATCTCCTTCTCCCTGCCAATGACCGGATCAAGTTTGCCCTGCTCAGCAAGTTCCGTCAGGTCGCGTCCGTACGTGTCGAGGGTCGGGGTCTTCCTGCGGCCTGCCCTTGCCCGCTTGTCCGGACGCTGATCCGCTACAGCACCGCCTACGCGTCGCACAATCTCATCCCGTACCTTGTCGTAATCGGCACCCAGGGCGGTAAGCACTTGGGCTGCAAGTCCTTCTTCCTCGCGGAGCAGAGCGAGCAAAATGTGTTCTGTACCTATATAAGAATGACCCAAACTGCCGGCTTCTTCGGGCAGCAGCTGCAACACCCTCCTGGCTGACTTGGTAACTGCGTCAATGGAAGGTACTGCAGGTTTGGTTTCAATTGACTTGTCTATCTCCTCTTTTATCTGTGCAGGCTGAATGCCCAAGCTTTCCAGCACCAAGAGCGCGACGCTTCCCCGTTCCCTGAGAAGTCCGAGCAATATGTGTTCACTGGCCATGGTTTGCGCGCCGCGGCTTCTGGCTTCCTCTTGCGCCCAAGTAAGCACCCTCATAGCCCGTTCTGTGTATCTCTGTCTTCGGTCCATTTTGCTTCCTCCTTCCCTACGCTGTCTAAACGCCTCTTGAGGCAAGATGTTTTCTGATCAAATCGGCTCTCCTGATATCCCGCTCCTGGGCTGTGAGTGCCGTTCCGAAAAACTTCTGGACGAAAGTAGGGCGGGACAGCACAAGTATTTCGTTGACATCCTTAGTCTCAAGCCCAGGAACCATCGAAAGTTCAACCCCCAGCCTTAGATCCGACCACAATTTGATTGCCTCGTCTGACGTAATTTTCCGTGCATTAGAGAGTATGCCCAGAGATCTGAAAACCCGGTCCTCAACCTCAATGCGGTGGTTCTTGAACAGCATTTCGCGGACCTTGACTTCTTCTGTCACCACCTGCCTTACGACCAGGGACAGGTTCTCGATTATCTCTTTCTCGGTTTGACCGAGGGTAATCTGGTTGGATATCTGAAACACATTGCCCTGCCCCTCAGTGCCTTCGCCGTAGAGCCCCCTCACCACAAGCCCTACCTTGTTTACGGCAGTAAGCACTCGCGATGTTTCATTGGCAACGGCAAGCGCCGGCAGGTGAACCATTACTGAAGCCCGGAGGCCCGTACCCACATTGGTGGGACATGATGTGAGATATCCGATTCGCTCATCATAAGCATAGTCAAGGTTTTGTTCAAACAGGTCATCTATGCCACTTGCCAGCACCCATGCTTCGGCCAGCTCCAAACCGGAACGAAGCACCTGAATCCGAAGATGGTCTTCTTCGTTGACCATGATTGAAGCAGATTCGTCTAGTCTGAGCACCAAGCCTTTGCCAGGCCTACCCTGTGCATGTTGTGGGCTTATGAGGTGCTTCTCAACAAGCACCTGACAATCCAGGGGCGAAATCTCACTTAGGTCCACTTGGATGACCGGCCCCCCAAAACCCTTCTCACCGACACGGCCGGAAGCTTCAAACACTCTTTTCATAACCGTACTTGCATCATTTTCCGAAAGCAGGTGAGGGAACGGAATGTCCTCCAGGTTCCGGGCAAGCCTCACTCTTGAGGAAATCACCACAGAACTCAGTTCACCGCTTCCCTCCATCCAGGGCGAGGACGATCTCGTGAGTATCGCGTGTAAGACCTCTGCATTGTTACCTGTCACGCCGGATTCCCCCTAGCTTAGCCTCAATTTGCTTGATCTGGTCCCGGATTTTTGCAGCTTCTTCGTAAGCTTCATCAGCCACAGCCCTGGACAGTTGTTTCCTTAAGTCTTCCAATTCTCTGCGCATTCTTGCCCTTTCACCGGTACCTGCAGGTGCCTTTCCAACATGGTTGTCTGAGCCGTGAATCCGCCTGAGCAGCGGTTCCAGCCTATCTTCAAACACTTCGTAGCATCTGGCACATCCTAACTGGCCTGCCCTGGCGAAGTCCCTGTAGCTCATGCCGCACACCGGGCATCTGGGCCCCTCCATACCAGGACCTGTTGAGGGCAGCGCCTCCATCTGAGAACCTAGAAAAGCTGACATCAAGCTGTTGATGGAAAAACTGGGCTGGAACAACACACCGAGGGTCATCAATCCGGAACGCTCAGCGCACTCCCTGCAAAGGTGCATGGTCATCTTCCTGCCGTTGATTATCCTCTCGATATGCACTGTCGCCTGAGCTTTGCCACACTCCTCACACACCATAACCGGTCACTCCTTATCCTCAGCCACTGAGAAATACGCATGCAGAAGCGCCTTGAATATCCTTGCTCTCAACCAGTCTCTATGCGGCAGATCCAAAGCCAGGGTATCCCTGGACAAGACAGCCTGCATCATCTTGAGGCTCTTTTCATCTACTAGCCCTTCGTCAAAAAGCCTCAGAAGGTATCCGTAAGCTTCGCCTTGCGTCAAAGACTTCCCAACATTCTTCAAAATGTCGGTGACTCCGTCAGTGAGCTCGATCTTGACTACCCTAATGTACCCGCCGCCGCCCCGTTTGGATTCCACGATGTAACCACGTTCAGGCTGGAAGCGGGAACTCAACACATAGGTGATCTGCGAAGGCACGCAGTTGAAATACTCGGCCAGATAAGCCCTTTGGATTTCAACCACGCCCCCGCCTTCCTCAACGAGAGCCAGGATGTATGCTTCGATAATGTCCGTAAGGCTAGCCATACAATCACTCCTACAACCGTCCACAACAGTCCGATTTGACTTTGACTATCATTGACTATTGATATATATAATATACCATCTGCACAAAAAAACAAGGGGTTTCTTACCAAATATCACCGTGGCTGATGGTTTGGCGTTGGCGCAGGATATCCGGGCTACCTGAAATTGTCTATGATGTACTTCTCCACAGACCATCCGACCACCGCACCGTCACCAACCGCAGTCGCCACCTGCCTCAACAGTTTGTCCCTTACATCGCCCGCTGCAAACAAACCCGGAGTATCTGTAGACATATCTTGTTCTGTTTTCACATATCCGTTTGCAGTCAAGTCAGCCAAGCCTTCCAAGGGAGCGGTATTAGGCACAGAACCCACATAGAGGAATACACCGTCAACTTCTATTTCTTCGGTGCTACCGGTTTGCACGTTCTTGACAACAAGCGACTCCAACAGCCCGTTTCCCTTCATTTCTTGCACAATGCTGTTGAGTTTGAGGGCAATCCTGGGATTTGCGACAACCCTGTTTACGTTAGCAAGGCCTCCACGAAACTCATCTCTCCTGTGGATGAGGATTACCTCCCTGGCATAGCCTGACAAGAACTGAGCTCCGGTAAGCGCCGAGTCCCCGCCACCCACCACTGCTACCACCTTGTCACGAAATAGGGGGCCGTCGCATGTAGCACAGTAGCTTACACCTCGCCCAACTAGTTCGGCTTCGCCGGGAACTCCCAGGGATTTGGGCGATGTGCCCGCTGCCCATATAACGCTCCTGGCCTCGTAATCCTTGCCGTCTATTGTGACCGAAAACAAGCCGCCTTGCTGCTTAACTGAACTAACCTCACCGAAATCAATCTCAGCACCAAAACCTTTGGCCTGATCGGTCATGAATTCCATCAACTTAAGGCCCGACACTCCATTAGGAAAACCCGGATAGTTGTATATCACGCTGGTAGTACCTGCTTGTCCGCCGGCACCCACAGGATCGACAAGTTTCACCTTCAGGCCGGCTCGCGCAGTGTAAATCGCTGAAGTCAAACCTGCCGGCCCACCCCCTGCAATAATGACGTCTTGGACCACTGGACAGACCTCCTTATTTCTATGGTGCCATTTCTGCCTTGATGCTAGCACGCCGGAAGTTCCAAACTCAAGAGTCGCCGACGTTTTACATTGACCGCCATTTGGAATGCTATTATCGGAGGTGCGTACCCATGGCGTCTAGACTCAACAACTTAACCGACCTTCTTGGAGACAACAGGCTGAAGCTGATTTTGGGGATCATTGCTGCTTTAGCCATTATCATCGCCGCAAGGGGGCAACATATGCAGCCCAGAAGCGACATACCTTCAGAAGAGCCGACCATATCAGTGTATTTTTATGAAACAGACGAGATCAAATCCATGCCCCTGGAAACGTATCTTGAAGGAGTGGTTGCAGCCGAGATGGATCCAAACTGGCCCTTAGCAGCATTGGAAGCTCAAGCTATAGTGGCCAGGACCTTTACTCTGAAGAAGCTCCAGGAAGGCCCGTTGGAAGGACGCAACGCTCAAGCCAGTACCGATCCCAAAGAGTTTCAAGCATATGATGGGACCAGGGTAAATGACCGGGTAAAACAAGCAGTAAGCAACACGAGAGGCAAAATAATCACCTACCAGGGTGAGCCTATCAGGGCATGGTTCCATTCGAGTTCCGGGGGCAAAACGGCCAGCGCAGCAGAAGGCCTGAACTTCACAAAGGAGAGCACCCCGTATATTCAGCCGGTTACCGATGTGCAGCAGGAACCAAGCCACCAATGGTCTGCGAAGTTTTCCGCAGAGGAGGTGATTGAAGCCGCCAGGGCCGTCGGAGTTGAGCTGGGTGAACTCACTTCGATAAGCATAGGGCGCCGGGGAGCTTCAGGCAGGGCTGAAACTTTGAGCATCAACGGCAAGGAAGTCCCGGCACCTCAGTTCAGGCTGGCGATAGGCGACCAAAACATGCGTTCAACCCTGATCGACGCTCTCCACCTCGAAGGCAATACGGTGTACATGAACGGCCGGGGCTTCGGCCATGGAGTGGGCATGTCACAGTGGGGTGCGTGGCTGCTGGCCCAGCGCGGCAAATCCGCCCAGGACATTGTGACTTACTATTTCAAAGGTGTACAAATTCAAGACTCATGGCAGTAACTCCGTCAAAGCAGCCCTGGAACGGTAGATTTGCCAAAGCAAAGCCGTTCTAAGTGGGGCACACGGAAAATGCACAATGCCCCGGTGTATGCATTAGCATACGCCGGGGCTTAGATCACATAAACACCCGTCAACCCAACATTACTTATTCTCTCTTTGTTTCTGGGCTTCCTCGATGATTTCCGCGGCAATGTTGTCAGGCACTTCTTCATAATGATCTAACTCCATGGTGAAAAGCCCACGTCCCTGGGTCATAGACCTCAGATCGATTGCATACTTCTGCATTTCACTTAAGGGAGCATGAGCTTTGATCACTTGAATGTGGCCTTTGGATTCCATACCCAGAATTCTTCCCCGCTTCTTGTTGAGGTCGCCCATGATATCTCCCATGTATTGTTCGGGGACTGTAACCTCAACCCGGACAACAGGTTCAAGCAAAACGGGCCGGGCAGCTGAGCAACCCTTCTTGAAAGCTAATGATGCAGCTATCTTAAATGCCATCTCTGACGAGTCAACAGGGTGGTAAGAACCATCATACAAGGTAGCCTTAATATTAACAACCGGATAACCGGCGAGTATACCCTCTTGAAGCGCCTCTCTCAATCCCTTTTCTACTGCAGGGATATACTGCCTTGGAACCGCACCGCCGAAGATCTTGTCAACAAATTCGAATTCCTGGTCGGATATATGTTCAAATTCGATCCATACGTGCCCAAACTGGCCGCGTCCACCGGTCTGTTTCTTGTGCCTGCCTTCTGCCTTGGCCGAACCTTTAATGGTCTCCCTATAAGCAATCCTGGGCAGAGTAAGATCAACATCAACGCCGAATTTCCTCTTAAGTTTGGTTGTAGTCACATCAACGTGGACTTCCCCAAGGCCGGAAAGAATTGTTTCGCCGGTTTCTGTATTGCGCTCGACGGTAATGGTCGGATCTTCCTCGGTAAGCCTTTGAAGCCCTGCAGAAATCTTCTCCTCGTCACCCTTTGTCTTGGGGTTAACTGCAAGGGAGTATACAGGGGCAGGGAAACTGATGGGCGGGAATACCACAGGAGCCTCCTGGGCGCACAATGTATCCCCTGTCAAAGTTTCCTGGAGCTTCGCAACGGCGCCAATGTCACCGCATGCTACATGGGGAACAGGCTCCTGGTTCTTGCCTTTGATGCTGAAAAGCTGGCCTATCCGCTCGGTACGCTCCTTTGTAGAATTGAAGCAGCTGCTGTTAGAGACAAGTTTCCCTGAATAAACCCTGAAAATTGTGAGTTTGCCCACATACGGGTCTGCGGTGGTCTTGAACACCAGTGCCGAGAATGGTTCAGAAGCACCGGCTTTCCTTTCGACTTCATCTTCTGTACCCGGGACAACCCCTTTAACGACGGGGACATCTGCCAGGCTGGGCAGGTAAGCTACTATTGCATCGAGCACCTGGTGCACACCGACAAGTTTGTTTGCCGAAATGGGAATAGTCGGAAACACCTTTCTGGCAATTACGGCCGCCCTGAGACCTCTTATAACCTCTTCATCGGTAAGGTCGCCCTCATCGAGATATTTTTCAAGAAGTTCATCGTCGCCGTCGCATGCAGCTTCCTTGAGCTCTTCCTTGAAGTTTGCGACTTCATCGGCCATGTCGGCCGGAACGCTCTCTTCTACAACCTTTTTCCCATCCGGCGAAGGGACAAGAGCTACTTCTCTCAGGACATCTACGACACCCTTGAGGCCTGCCTCTTTCCCGATGGGAAGGTACAGGGGCAGCACCCGGCTTCCGAACACATTCCGCAGTTGGTTGAGGATATTCTGAAAGTCTGTGTTTTCCCTGTCCAGCTTATTCACCACAAGCAGCCTGGGGATTTCGTACTCAGAGGTATACTGCCACACAAGCTCAGTTCCCACTTCAACACCGCCGGTAGCATCAACAACAATCAAGGCTCCGTCAGCAACTCTAAGCGCTGAGCGAACCTCTCCTACGAAGTCGAAGTATCCGGGAGTGTCCAAGATGTTAATCTTATTCCCCTGCCATTCAACCGGGGCCAATCCTGTAGAAATAGTGGTCTTGCGCCTAATCTCTTCAGAATCATAATCCAAGACTGACGTCTCATCATCGACTCTTCCAAACCGGTCGTTGCCGCCGGTAACAAACAACATAGCGTCGCCAACAGTAGTTTTACCTGCACCACTGTGAGAAACGAAGGCTACGTTCCTTATCCTTTCCGTGGAATACTCTTTCAACGACATCTCCTCCTAACAACCAGGCTACCGAAGGTCTCTTCGGCATATTATCAATTATGTACTGATTGGCGCAAGTACAATGAAACACCGGAGACGGTCCCAAGCTTGCCGGTGTCAAGGCGCAACAAGGAAGCACCGGTGAAACGCTGAAGACCGTCCCAAGCGTCTAAATCAAAGGCGGCCCCGGCCCCAAGTGCTCACAGAGCCGCCCTTCTTGTCTTCCATTATATTACCAAACCCGGAACCAGGCCTGGGCAACTACCGAGTACCAGCCTTGATGAGCTACATTGGAGCGCACATCTACCTGGTAAGTTCCAGGTGTGAGATTTCTCAGGTTCACAAATACGTACCTTGTTGCGCCCTTTTCAATTGTACCCACAGACTGACTCATTCCTACATTGGGGAGATACTCCTTGGCCCCGGCTCTCTTAACGAGAACCTGATACCCGTATTGATAAGGAAGGGTAATGTCATTGTCGGACACGTTCTTGATGGTTACCTTTAGCCTGGGATTGGGATTTGCCCATGTGGGAGCCAGATACTCAACGGAATACCGCAGAGGCTCATAAGCTTGAACCCAAATGTACGACGATGCAACAGGCGCCCACTTGCTTTCAGGAAGGTAATATGCCTGTGCGAAGTAGGTACCTGCAGGCAGCCATGGCAAAGATTCCCTATACGCTTTCCCCTCTCCAGGATTGAACGTTTCCTCTGTCACAACCTGGGCATAGCTCTTGTTCGCACTGGTCCTCCACACCATCTGCCCGTTCTGCCACAGCACAAAGTCCACCATGAAAGCGCTGGGCTGAGATACTGTAATTGGCTTGTTCGTCGGGTTATACACGTACAAGACCAGTTCGTTTGACTCAGGTACATACGCAAGATGGTATCCAAGCCCTGTACGGGGGTAAATGCTTCCACCCCAGCCAGGCCACACAGGAAATGGCTGCCACCTAGAATACCAGGGCAGTTGCCAACCTCCCGTTTGCACGCTTGCCCCATCTGAAGGAGCGGCGATTGCAACAGCTCCGGATAGTGCCATCAGCATGCATGCTACGATTATGGCTGTAAATATTCGTTTGAACATTATTTCATCTCCTTTACGATTCAGCTAGTATTCAGATTCATGGCGGCGGCCAAGTACTACCGGCAGAAGCCCCTATCACGACCCGGCTCTCAACGCCGCCCGCCGTCCTGACCATCAAACCACCAGTTAAAGGACCTTTTCATGATATCATACAGCCCTAACTCCTTATAGTACCAATGCCTGTTGGGCCTACCATGTACAGGATGCCTTGCCGGTATATGGCTACCTGTAGCCACTGATGCGGATAAAGTGTCAGAATTAGATAGTACCATCTTCCTACTTATCCACAATTTTTTCCACATATCCCCAGTCATGTCAACCGCTGCTATACATTTTGCCCGGACTTGACACGCGGGACACAATCCCGGGAATGAAGACAGAAACCTCATCCGGCCTTGCCGGACCCTGTACTTCGACTGGATATGGTTTCTTCACGGCGGTCTAAACATCTACAATGAGGATACCTTCCTCCCCGTATGGCAGCTTCTTTCCAGTACTCCATCAGCGAAGTAAAACGCACCACCATAAGACTTGGGATTCTGTCTATCGGTCGTGCGTCACATATCCGATGACATCGCCGTCATGTATCTGGGCAAGTGCGTAGAACTGTGCCCCTCCGAGCTATTGTTCAAGGATCCGCGTCATCCTTACACTAAGGCGCTGCTGTCGTCCATTCCTGTCCCGAAATCCAGCAGCCGC
>DUVI01000037.1 GCA_012841065.1 Bacillota bacterium | reverse complement strand
GGATCCCTCTCTCTTTCAGTATCCTCCTTACCGACCGGGCGGATATAAACTCTTCGTGCCTCTTTTGCGCTCAATGAAAAGTGTTCTCCTCTCATGGCGACATTTTCTCTGTCCGCTTACAGGGTGACAATATCACTGGCCGATAACAAATTTAGAGAGAGCATATTGCATCGCCGTGTGGTTAATGGTAGAATCGTACCTGCCGTATAGTTTGGGGGATCGGCTAGTGGTAGGCCAACAGACTCTGGATCTGTCTGCGGAGGTTCGAATCCTCCTCCCCCAGCCAGGTGGAATTGCGGCCCCATCGTCTAGCGGCCTAGGACACCGCCCTCTCACGGCGGAGACACGGGTTCGAGTCCCGTTGGGGCTGCCAGAACGAAAACTGCACCCGCGTAGAGCGGGTTTTTTCTTTTGCGCAGATGAGAACTGTTACCAATGATATCTGGCGTTTGCTGAACCACATCTGATTTGGCTTTGACGCTCATATATGTGTGAAACGAGTTTCCCATCTCAAAGGATGAGAATATGTCGTAAAAAAGCGAACTTTGGTAAAACAAAGAAGGTATTCTGGGGTGTTGCATTGAAGTTGACTCGAAAGATTTCAAGATAATGTTTCCAACAGTCCGGTGGGAGGAATTGCTACTTACTGCATTTACATGCATTTGGTAGCAACCGGTGGGTGCGACGACGGCAGAATGGTCTCATCTCACGGCATGCCCGCGAGGTACTAGGTGCCGGACTCGTGTGGGGCGGATATCAGGTCTCAACAAGCGCTTCTTGAGCACAAAGCGAGTGCTCTGGATCAAGAGGGACATTGATAGGGCCAGGTCTGTATGGAAATGTCGGTTTACTGCATTAGACCTCATATTTGTAGAGTAGACATGCTTTTGATTACGGGAGGAGGAGTATTGGAAAGTGGAGCGCTATATTGGACTTGATGTCGGTTACGGATTTGTCAAGGTTACTGACGGTGACAACGGTTATGCATTTCCCAGTGTAGTAGGAGAAGGGGACCTGGTGCCGTCTTTGGTGACAGGGTACCACAAATCGCAGAGGGTTGCCGACCTTCGCCTTGGGATAGATGGCAAGGTTTACTTCGTAGGAAAACTTGCCATCCGCCGTTCCAGCCTGGCTTACCGCGGTTTGTCTGACACCAGGACGGAAGGAGACGATCTCCGGGTCCTCGTGCTTGCAGCTTTGAGCCTCTTTTGTAACGAGCCTACAAACAGGTTTGATGTAGTTACGGGTTTGCCCCCGGGCAGAATGCATCTTCGCGACGGATTGATTTCTCAGTTGGGAAGCCATCACAGGGTCACTGTAGTGAGGGACCGGAAAATCCAGGAACTCGATATCTCCATCAACAGGATCGAAGTGGTGCCGCAGCCTTTGGGGACATTCTGGTCTGAGACCCTCGACTCATGGGGACAGGTTAAGAACCCCCTGTACGGCAAGGTTGGAATTGTTGACATAGGATTCAAGACCACCGATTTTGCTGCCATAGAAGATGGAGAGTTCATTCCTGAAAAAACCCGTACCGTCCCGGTAGGGCTTTCCGCAGCTTACAGCGACCTTGCTAACAAGCTCATGGTGGAACACGGTCTGGAAAAAGAATCCTACGCCCTGGATGAAGCTTTCATAAAGGGTACGGTGAATGTGGCAGGACGGCCCGTAGATATTACCGGGTTGAGGAGCCAGAGTTATGAGGCTCTTGCAACCAAGCTATTGGTTGAACTGGTTTCGGTGTGGCGGGTTACCGAGTTCGACAAGATTCTGATAAGCGGCGGTGGCGGAGCTGCCCTTGGCAAGTACATCTTGCCCCGTTTGCCCCAAGGTGAAATCGTTTCAGATCCTGTTACAGCCAACAGCATTGGTTTCTTGAACTGGGCTAACTGCCTGTGGAGAGTGAATCTGGAGGCCGATTCCGAGTAATTGAGCCATGAATATAGACACAAGAAGATAGGAATAGACAGATAGAGAGAGATAGAGAGGTGGCCTAGATGAGGTCTTGGGGGTCGGCATGATGTTCGGTCGGACTAGGACGCACACGTCGGTGCTTGCCATGTCTTGTGATTTTGTTGGTCATCTTATATATTCCGGAACACTTGAGATCTTGGGCCGGGTAGAAGGGGATATAACGGTCTCCGGAAAGGTGATTGTTGGGCCATCAGGATGTTGTATCAGCAACATTAAGGCAGATGCCGTTGAAATATACGGAGAAGTTCAGGGGAATGTAGAGACGATATTCCTCAAACTGGGTGCGGGCGGAAAACTGGTCGGGAACGCTAAGTATCGAAGCATTATCATGGAAGAAGGTTCGGTGTTTGAAAAGGTTGTCCGTGACGGTGAAGAAACGCCCGTTGACATCGATTCTGCTACGCATCCTGGCGGTTTAGCTGCCATCGTTGGCCAAAGCCAGAAACCGCCACCGGCACCAGAAGTCATGGATGACGCGGCTCCAGATGCTGCAGACAAGGAGTCTTCTGACAGGGAATCTCCAAGCAAGAAGCCCCGCTTCCAGACAGTGTTCTAAGAGATTGCATGCTCCATCCCAGGTATGTGAGCTTTGCATATGGATGATGATGGAGATGACACCCGCCCCTTATCGGGGGGCGGGTTGTTGTATTTGTATCAAACTGTTTGCCTGGCCAGGGCTTTTTTGTCTACTGAGTACAGCAAGGCGTCTTCTTTTGTGATAAGCCCCTTCCGATACAGGTTTAACAGGCTGTTATCCATGGTGGTCATACCGTCAGACCGGCTTGTTTGAATAATCGAGTTTATCAGCGGAGTCTTGTTCTCCCTTATCAGGTTTCTCACGGCGTCGTTGACGCGTAAGATTTCGAATGCAGGAACGTGGCTTCCCCGGGTAGACGGTATGAGTTGCTGGGAAACCACTGCTTGCAATACTGTAGACACCTGTACCCTGATTTGGTGTTGTTGATTTGGAGGGAACACATCTATTATCCTGTCTATCGTTTTGGCAGCTCCGATGGTATGCAAGGTAGAAAACACCAGCTGTCCGGTTTCTGCAGCTGTGAGTGCTATGGAAGTGGTCTCGAGGTCCCGCATTTCACCCAGGAGTATCACATCGGGCGATTCCCTCATCGCCGCCCTCAGGGCCCTTGCGTAGCATTGAGCGTCTATGCCTATTTCTCGTTGGTTTACAATGCTCTGTTTGTGGGTGTGAAGGAACTCGATAGGATCTTCCAAGGTTAAGATATGGCACTCCCGGTTCCGGTTTATCAAGTCTATGATGGCGGCCAGGGTGGTTGACTTACCGCTGCCGGCAGGTCCTGTGACGAGTACCAGGCCGTTTGTGAATGTGCTCAAGTCTTGGACTGTCCTGGGAATGCCCAGTTGGTCAGGGTCCGGGAGCCGGAAGGGTATTATCCGCACTACTGCTGCAACTGATCCCCGCTGTTTGAACGCATTTACCCGGAACCTGCTAAGTCCCGGAACCGACAATGAAAAATCCTTGTCCCCTTCGGCTTGGAACTCACGGTACAGAGTCTCGTTAGGGAACAACTCCCTCACAAGTTGCTCCGCGTCACACGGGGTCAAGGGATTGTTGCCAAGCCGCTTTAACTCCGCCCCAATCTTGATCACAGGGGGAAGTCCTACAGTAATATGAATGTCAGACGCTCTTAGTTCTACAGCTGTGGTAAGAAGTTCATGAATGACAGTCATGTGTTTTCCCGTCCTTAAGGTTTATGATCTGCGATTAGTTATTCCGGCTGATTCCACAAATCAAGTTTTGGTTCGTATTCAAACGGTTCCTGGTACTGCTTCCACTGCAATATTCGAAAACCCCACGGTTCAGGTTCACCGGTTCCGGCAAACACTTTGATTTCCACCAGTAAATGCTGTTCAGTAGATCCGTGCTGTCTGGATAATCGGGCGTTTACTGTCAAACTTTCGGGGCCGTCCGGTTCTATCTTGATTTCACTGATGGACGTATCATACGGCAGTATGCTTTCGCCTTCCCCGGTGTACTGTTCCAGGCAGTCTGCAAGCATCCGGACCAAAGCGCTGCTCTCATCGTAACCCGAGGCTTCTGCATGACTCAGGGTTGTTGAGATGATGTCAAGCAGGGCGTCGCCTCCGGCTTCAAGGGCGTAGTAGCTCTTGACCCACGAAACTCCCTTCCTGGCCAGTTTAAGGTTTGCATTGGAGGATGCCACTGCCAGGGCTCCAAGGGTTATCAAGAGCAGCATCAAGAACGTAATAAGCACTGATGAGCCGCCCCCTTCGAACCTGCCCGAACGCTGGGTTTTCACCTGGCTGCTCCTTCCGTGCAGGCGTAAGGGGTGTAACACTTGAGGGTTTCAATGGAAACAAGTTCACTCTGCCCGCGTTTCTCAAATGTATAGGGCATCAAACGAAGCACGCGCACTGTGATGTCGTAGGTGTGAAAACCGCTTGTTGTGTTTGTATGGGCGGCATCCCGGGGGGACAGTTCAGCTTGAACCGAGTAGCAGACCTGTGATTCGGGGCCGTCAGGCGATATGGGAGCCCAGGTTTCGTCGAAGTACATGCAGATCACAGCGCCGCTTTCATTAGCTGAAAACAAGGCCCCCCTTGCTTCAAAGTCCTCTTTGGACAGAAGCTCAGGGTGTGGTACACCCTTTATGGTTTCAACCACGTTGACGGCATGGGTCATAGCCTTGTACAGGTCGTAAGACTTAGCATTGTTGTTCTTGGCTGAAATGAACATCACGACGCTGAATCCTGCCAAGATCGCCAGGACGGCCACAGACACTATCATTTCAGCCGAGGCAAATGTGCTTCGTTTCCGCCGGTTAGTTTCAGGCAGCATTTCTGCCCTCCTTATTCACCGTTTGCCAGCAGGGCTCATGGAATTGGACGCATCAGAGCCCAAAGCATTGCAGCCCACATGATGCCCTCAAGGTAAGGTTTAAACTGAACTCCCTTTGGGTTTTCGGGCTGTCACACCAAATATCGATTCTTACCCTGGGTGATTTACCGGGTGGCAGTTCCATTGAAACATCAAACCCGTCGATTTGCGCTATAAGGAACGACGTGTCTCCGGTAACGCTGTCGCCTTTGAGCACAAAGGCTTCCTGTAGCCCGCCGTCTTGGAGATATATCCACGTTTCATATACTTGGGAGCCCAAAAACTCAGTGATCACGAGAGCTTGTCCTTCCCCTGAAGGGCTTGGCCTGACATGTATTGAATCCTGGCAATCGTTTTGCCTTACCTTCATGTTGAGATAAGAAAGTGCGGTCATGAGTTCTGAGATCCGGCGCCTATCCGCTTCAATCTCCTTAAATGACTTGGTTGCTGATAGGGCCAACGCCAGAGAAGCCAGGCTGAACAGCATAAGCAGCAGCATCACAGCTGCCCGTTTGACAGATGAACCTTTATGGACCGGGATGTTCACGTTGTTCACTTTGAGTCAACCTTTTTGATAACGTTTATGTACGGCCTTATGTTCGAAGCGAACACAGAATACTCGTAATGGTATTTGTCTTCATCGATCCTGATTCCGTAGTTGTGTTCCAGGTACTTCAGGTCGGGCGGGTAATGCCCTTCCAGGGCATAGCACTGGACAGCTGCTCTTTCAATCGACCGTATGATTGCTTCAGTTTCAGAGCGTTCCAATCTGTCCCGGTATCTGTTTACACCGAACAAAGAGCCGGCAATGTATATGGATGTCAAGGCAACCAGAATGATCTGCGGATTGGGCTTTGAGCGCGTGTTTTTCTTCATGTAGCCCTACCTCCTTATCCCATTGACGATAGTATGCCTATGAGCGGCAGTACTACGGCAACTAAAACAACCCCGATTACAACCGACAAGACTGAAACCAGAACAGGTTCAATGCACGATACCGTGTCCTGAAGCGCCCTGTACACTTCGTCCTGATACATGCCGGCCATTTTCCGGGCCATTGAGGGGAGTTCGCCTGTCGTGTGTCCTACACGGATCATGTTTACAAAGGCACTTGGGAAAACCCCCACCGAAACAAAGGCTTCAGCAAGGTCCTCTCCCTGTTGGATCTTTTGCCTGCAATCACCAATTTGCTTTGCCACATACTCATTGCCTACTACCTCGGCAGCCATTGTCAGGGCGTTTCCTGCGTCCAGGCCGCTCTCCAGCGCATACCACATCACACGACTTATCCGCGCCATGTAGGCTTTCGAGAATACACCGTCAAAGAGTTTGGTTTCAGCTTTGAACCGGGCCACTTTCTCCCTGCCCGGAGGAGTGGATTCCCACGCCCAAAGCACAAGCCCGGCGGCGATGGGAACTCCCAAAAGCCACGCCCAGTGCTTTGATACGAACATGCCGGTATTCATGAGCACGTCTGCAACGGCAGGCATATGTGCACCTGTAGCGGAAAGGATATCGCTGAAAACAGGGAGCACTTTTGAAGTGAGAACCAGCATCACTGCGGCCACCATGCAAATCAGCACCAGGGGATACGTGAGTGCATCCTTGATTTCATGGTGAAGGTAGTCTTCGTGATCGTAGTAAACCGCCAGAGATTCCATCACCTTGTCCAGGGTGCCGGTGCGTTCACCCACCTTTACCATGCTGACAAGGTATGGCGGAAATATACCTTGGCTTGAAAGCGCCCGGTGGAACGGAATGCCGGCGTGGATATCATGGCCTATCCCGGTAAGGCACTCACCGAAGTACTCGTCATCTTCAGCAATCAAATACACGGCGTCAGCTACCGGTACGCTGGCTTTGAACGCAACTGCGAACCGGTAGCAGAACCACGCCAACTGGTCGGGCGGTGCATATTTAGCGGTGCTTTTGAGTCCACTCATGTCAGCAGCTCTGGCTCCTAGGATTCTTACCATCTATGTCTGCTCAATACTCAAGTCGCTTTCTGTAATTGTTGCTGTTGTTTATGAATTCAGAGGCGTTGGCTGACCCTTTCATACCTGCGGCAAAAGTGGGGTCCATGTGTACCCATCCTTGATCTTCCCTGTAGATAGAGTAAAATCTGTTAATCCGGATCCAGCCGGTGCCTTCAACGTAAACTTCATTCCAAGCGTGATACAGGTAATCCGGTGCAACGTAACCTGTGACAAGCTTGGTGGGAATCCCCAAAGACCTTAACATGGCGGCCAACAGGGAGGCGTAGTCGAAACAAATACCTTTTCCGGATTCAAGTATCTCATCGCAGTCTGGAAGATAGCCCGGTTTTACCGTCCTTGCCTTTTCATAGTCATAGTCAATATTGTCGATGATATATCTGCAGATTGCTTCTATTTTCTCAATGTCGGTTTCAATGTCTGCGGTAAGCTCCTTAGCGAGCTTCGCAGCCTGCGATTCCTCGTCGAACATAACCAACTGATGGGCGGTTAGGAACGGGGCTTTTTCATCTGCCAGTTGCACATTGAGAGATGTCCCGAATATTGTGGCGTACCTGTTGTCTACGATGTTTGCCAGCACCTTGATTGAATATGTTCCGTCACCCATCTGAAGGGGGTAAGGTTCGAAGTCACCGTGGGAGTTGAGGTCGTATATGTACCGTTCTCCGTCTTTTTCTATGATAACCTTAAGTTTCTTGGGGGACTCAGGCTGACCGTACGCAATCTTCACAAGCCCCTTGCACACGTTGGAGATGTCAACCGTAGCCCTGTGGTTGCCTATAAGCTGCAGTTCATCAGGTTCATCCAAATGTTGGTCAGAAGATCCGGGATGAGCTATGGATATACTGACGGACACTCCCAATATCATAACGATAAGTATGGCCGCAAACTTAGGCAGCGTCGCCTTCCTGTGCACGCATGTTACCTCCTTTTGGAACCGGAGACTTGTGCTTCCGGCCAGGCTCGTCAGAAGGGCATTTCCGACGCCAAATCTCTTACAACAGGCCTTATACTTATCGGAATCCCTGCTCAATCTGCTTAGGACAGACGGGAAGGGAAAGGCTATTTTCGTAGCGAAGTGGTATTCCTGAGCGATTGTGTATACCACATGTGATATGGAGGGGGATTATGCAGCGCAGAAAATTCGGATTTCATGATTTTGATGTTTCGGCATTGGGATTTGGATGTATGCGGCTTCCGGTAATCGACAATCAACCTGACCAAATCGATGAAGAAAAGGTCGCCGAGATGCTCTACTATGTTGTGGACAACGGTGTGGATTACATCGACACGGCATACAGCTATCATCGTGAACAAAGTGAAGTGGTTGTGGGGCGAATACTTAAAGGCAGTTACAGAGATAAGGTAAACCTGGCTACCAAGTGCCCTACCTGGCTTATCGAGCAACGTGAAGACTTTGACAAGTACCTGGACATTCAGCTGTCAAGGCTCCAGACAGACCATATCGATATGTACTTGCTCCACAGCCTCAACAAAGATGTATGGGAGAACCTTTTGAAGGCCGACGTGTTTTCCTTCCTCGCCAGCGCAAAACAAGATGGCCGGATACGATATGCAGGATTTTCGTTTCACGATGATGTGAACACGTTCAAGACCATCGTTGACGCTTACGATTGGGATTTCTGTCAGATCCAATATAACTACATGGACGAAAACTTCCAGGCAGGGACGGAAGGGCTTAAGTATGCGGCAGCCAAGAACCTGGCTGTAGTGATAATGGAACCGCTCAGAGGCGGACGCTTGGTGAGAAACATACCTGCCGAAGTACAGGAGATTATGGACCGGTCAGGCAAAATCCGTACTCCTGCCGATTGGGCGCTCCGATGGGTGTGGAATCATCCTGAAGTGACCGTCGTATTAAGCGGCATGGGGAAACTAAGTGAGGTGAAGCAGAACATAGAAACTGCCCGCACTGCCTTACCCAACTCCCTTACCCAGGAAGAACTGGCGTTGTTTGAGGAAGTCAAGGCTGCCTACAGGAAACGGTTCAGAATTGAATGCACAGGCTGCGAATATTGCTTGCCTTGCCCTCAGGAAATTGTAATACCGGAGCTCTTCACCCGGTACAACGACGCCTCTATGTACGGCACACTCGACAGTTTCCGAAACATGTACGGTTGGATCGTTGAAAACTGGGGGGACCCTGCAAGCTGCATAGAATGCGGGCAATGTGAAGATGCGTGCCCCCAGAGTTTGACCATCAGGGAATATATGAAGGAGATTAGTGCTGCGGGCAAAAAGGAATAGCGATGTTCTACGAGAAGGGTTTAAGGCTCTGAAGTCTCATTGAGCCGCATATATGCGATGCGTGTGTTCATGCCCTCGATCTCTCCGGAGCATATTTGTCCATTTGCCTGATTGAACCGGCACCTTGTTGAGCCAAACACGTTGCCAAATGGTGGCACCATATTGCCGGCGCGCTCATAATGTGGTAATATAACAATTGCCCCGAGCGAGTTATGACGCGCAAGCCTCCAAGTTTGCTGAAAGCTCGTGAAAAAATAACTCGGGGGATGTTGACAAAAGCGATGCGACCAGGTAGTATAGTGCCTGTTCACGTCGGTCCTTGAAAACTGAACAGCGTAGAGTACTTTGAGTTTAAGGATACAGGTGTAACGGAGAGTTTGATCCTGGCTCAGGACGAACGCTGGCGGCGTGCCTCAAACATGCAAGTCGAGCGGG
>DUVI01000036.1 GCA_012841065.1 Bacillota bacterium | reverse complement strand
GGGCATCGAGGCTCTTACAAGAGCTGGAATTGAGGCACTCGCATGAGTATTCATCAGCCCCTTCCGCAAACCATGAAGTCCCTGGCAGGAATGAACAGGTTCTTGTTGAATATTTACCTATTGCATGTTCTTTGCATGGTTGTCCGGTTTGAAGTAAATGCCTGCCAAGTACTATCTTGGGCATTTTGGAAAGGGGGACATGAATACACGTTTTCCAACCAGTTTCCATGTTAATTGCAAGGACTGGGATAAACATCAAGGCAAGTCTCATATTACCTTAGTGTCCCAAGTGACCGGGAGGTGAATTTCAGTAATGAGTATAGCTCCAGGAAATGTGTTTGGTTTCTGGCTTCTTATCGCCATATCTGCATTGGTAATCTATACCATCAGAGCATCGGAGCGGGGCCGGTTCAACGTGAAAATCAGGCCGATAGCAGGGCTCGAAGCGATAGAAGAATGTGTAGGCAGGGCCACTGAAATGGGAAGGCCGGTGCACTTCTCGCCTGGGCTCGGCGACATAGTCACCACGTCAGCTCCTGACACCCTTGCAGCCTTGCAGATTCTTTCGTATGTCACTGACGTAGCGGCGAAGTACGATGCCAGGTTCCTCGTCACCATCCGCATGCCCAACGTGTACCCCTTGGCTACGGAAACCGTCCGCCAGGGTTACATCGCGGCAAACAAAGTCGATTCGTACAAGGACAACATAGTAAGGTATGTGTCCAGCGACCAGGACGCTTACGCTGCAGGCGTCATCGGCCTATTCCACCAAGAAAAGGTCGCGTCAAGCATATTGGCTGGTCTCTACATGGGTGAAGCCCTGCTGCTTGCTGAGTCAGCCGCCAGGCTCGGGATGATGCAGATAGCAATCACTGCATCGGTCATGCAGGTACCTTTCTTCGTAGCTGCTTGTGACTACACCGTGATCGGTGAGGAATTGTACGCGGCCGGTGCATATCTCACCAACGACAAAGGACGTCTCGGAGGCATAGCTGGACAAGACTATATCAAGCTAATCGTAATCGGCATCATACTACTTGGCACGCTGCTGACGTCCGCTGGCAGCAACGCGATTCAGAATCTGCTGACGATGTAGTTGGTTATAGGCAGATAAGTTGCTTAATGGAAAGAAGGTGTAATAATGCGCAAAGAAGTGCCATTGCTGATTACTTTCGTGGTTGCGCTCATTGCCATGCTGAGCCAGGTCACAACCGGCAATGTGCCTGGGCTGGGCGTTGCAATACCAGACGTTTTTGAACGGTATATCAGCCCTTGGATGACGGTGGTTTCCGCATTTTCGCTTTGCTTGGCATCGGTAAACCTGATTGTGGTACATTCGCGGAACGTATCGCGCAAGCAGCCTGAATGGATTTACAGCGTCGTTCTGCTTGGCTCACTGGTCATCTACGGGACTTGGTGCACGTATATCCAGTTGAACCCGGACGATACCGCTGCTTCATTCGGTTATTCCTTGATCTATAACTACATCCTGTCACCGCTCATGACAGGGCAGTGGGCTTGCTTGGCATTCTACGTGGCTTCGGCGTCTTACCGGGCCTTCAGGGCGAGAAACCTGGAAGCCACGGTGCTGCTTGGGTCAGCCATATTGGTGATGTTGGGCGCCACTCCTGTAGGCGGGGTGATTTGGAGCAAGTTCCCGGTTATTCAACGGTGGCTGATCGACATTCCGAACATGACAGGCCAGCGGGCCCTGCTGATAGGTGCCGCAGTGGGAAGCTTTGTTGCATGCCTGCGCACAATGCTTGGAATCGAGCGGGGACATCTCGGCATCGGCGGTTCTTAATGGGGAAGGAGGTTTACGGAGCATGAGTTTTATGGAAAGAATCCAGAACGTTGATTCGAGAATCATATATATCTTGCTGCTTATTGCCCTATCTCTGCCTCTGCTCCGCCCTATCGGGATTCCTCTGCAGACTGATCCGATGGTCAGAGCTGTCTATGACATAATAGAGAGTCTTGACCCGGAAAAGGACAGGGTCCTGTTGTCCATGGACTACAGCCCTGGCGCAGGGTTGGATGCAGAAGTGTCCCCTGTGGCGGTGATACAGCACTTGACACAACGCGGTATTAAGTGGGCGGCCATATCTTTCGGGACAACAGACGGGCCCATGATGACCAACAGGATCATCGCGGATCTTGAGGCGAAGGGCTATGAGTATGGCAAGGATTTCGCCAACCTCGGGTACATGGCGGGAGAGGAAAACGCCGTACGTCTGTTTGCCTTGGACTGCCTGAGCGTACCCGCTGACGTGAGGGGTAACAAGACGGATCAACTGCCTGTAATGCAAGGGATAAAGACCATCAAAGACTTCGCCTTCGTCATGCAGTTCTCCATGAGCACTCCTGAGATGTGGATCCGTCAGGTGGTAGACCCCATGGGGATTAGGTTCGCCACCGGAACGGTGACTGTGTCCGTCCCGTCCATCGTACCCTACTACAACTCGGGACAGGTCAAGGGCGTTATGGGAGGCGTATCCTCCGCTGCCCAGTATGAGCTTTTGTGCAACAATCCGGGCAAGGGCGCGGCTCTGATGGACGCCCAGTCCATGGGCCACTTGCTCATAATCGTCTTTATCGTTCTGGGCAATATCGGCTACTTCGTGATGAAGGACAAAAAAGACAAAGCGGCTGCCGGGCAATAGCTGGGAGGTGAAAAGATGCAGATCTCAACGAATATTTGGCAATGGATCGCCGTGATTTGTATTTTCGGTATGTGGTCGCTGCCTCTGTATAAAGACAACCCGTTCTATCGGGTATGCCAGAACGTGTTCGTCGGCTCGTGTGCGGGCCATGCCATAGGCATCGCCATCGGCAACATCGTGAACTACGGCTTCCAGCCGTTGGTTGCCCAGAGCAAGATTGATCTCTTGATTCCCATCATATTGGGGATTATGTTGTACACCCGCTTCTTCCCGGGAATTGCCTGGCTGAGCCGTTGGCCTGTGGCTTTCCTGGTAGGTGTCGGCGTGGGGCAGACCATCTATTCTTCACTGATGTCACAGGTGATAAACCAGTCAATCGCTGCCATGACCAAGTTCCCCCAACCAACTGTAGGGGCGACCATAAACGGATTGGTATCCCTCATAGGGTTGCTGTCAATTCTCACTTACTTCCTTTTCACCGTCCCGCAGTCGCCCTTTGTCAGGGGAGTATCCAAGGTGGGCCGGTGGATGATGATGGTGACCTTCGGGGTCGGGTTCGGCAACGTGGTATCAGGACGTCTGTCGGTGCTCTTGGGCGAGCTGCTCAAGATCTTCGGCGATTGGTTGGGGATGATATAGCGCATATGGGCCTCGGTGGCATGTAGCCAAGTTGTAAGCACATGCTGAACACAGGCTGAGCAACGCTGAACACGGACTGAACATATAGCGGCATTC
>DUVI01000076.1 GCA_012841065.1 Bacillota bacterium | reverse complement strand
GTCGCAGCTATTAGTGGGGCCACTGGGAATGACTTTAGAAGGTTAGAAGAAAAGGCAAAGGAAATGGGGGCAACCACTAAGTTTTCTGCAACTCGGGCTAGTGAAGGGTTGAAATATATGGCCATGGCCGGTTGGGATACTAGCCAGATGCTAGATGGTCTAGAGGGGGTCATGATGTTAGCTGCGGCCAGTGGTGAGGACTTGGGGTTGGTTTCCGATATTGTCACTGACGCCTTAACCGCCTTTGGTATGGAAGCAAAAGAAGCCTCCCAGTTTGCCGATCTTTTAGCAAAAGCATCATCTAGCAGTAATACCAACGTGGCCCTGCTGGGAGAATCTTTTAAATATGTAGCCCCTCTCTTTGGTGCTTTGGGATACTCGGCGGAAGATGCAGCCCTAGCCCTGGGGTTGATGGCCAATGCAGGAATCAAAGGCTCCCAGGCAGGAACTTCCTTAAAAACAGCTATTGCTAACTTGGCTAACCCCACAGATAAAATGGCTACCGCCATGAAGAGCTTGGGTATTTCCATTACGGATGCTAATGGGGAAATGCTACCTTTTAAAGAAATAATGGATGAGTTAAGAGCTAAATTTGCCGGCTTAACAGAGGAACAGCAGGCCCAATATGCTGCCACCATCTTTGGGAAAGAGGCTATGGCAGGTATGCTTTCTATCATTAATGCCAGTGAAGAAGATTATGCCAAGCTTACGGACGCAACCCGTAATTATACTGGTAGTGCTAAAGAGATGGCAGATGTAATGCAGGAAAACCTCCAGGGGGAAATTGTTTTATTAAAATCGGCCTTGGAGGGTGTAGGTATACAAATATATGAAATACTCATCCCTCATTTACGGTCTCTGGTGGAGATGCTTCAAAGAATGGTAGATTGGTTTGCAAATCTTACCCCCGCTACCCAAGGGACGATTGTAACGGTTGCTGCCCTTGCTGCGGCTATTGGCCCGCTATTACTCATAGGGGGAAAACTCATAGCCGGCATAGGTTCCGTAATAGGTTTCCTATCTACAGTATCCGGGGCACTTGCAGTAGCCACTAGCGGAGCCGCTGCTGCTACACCAGCGGTTGGGGCACTAGCTAGTGCTTTTACGGTACTCAGTGGCCCGATAGGAATTGCAGTTGCCGCTATTGCCGGAATCACCGCAGCAGGGGCGGCTTTATATAAACACCTTAGTAAAGAAAGTATTCCCGCTGTGGACTTATTCGGTGATGAAATATCTACATCAACCAGACAAGCGGTAGGCGGGTTTTTGGAATTAAATGACCAAGCCACTCTAACCTTAAATAGGTTGGCTTGGAGTAGTGAGAAAGTTACCAAGGAGATGGCAGATAACATTTCCGGTAATTTCTCACAGATGGCTTCACAAGTACAGGCTGGGCTTGACAAACATCATGAGGAATCCTTGGCGAAAATGCAGGAATTTCTCGTTACTAGCACCGCTTTATCCCAAGCTGAGCAGGAACAAATATTAAATAATATGCAGCTGGGCTATGAGGATAGAAAGAAAGCCGTAGCTGATGGAGAGGCAAGAATGAAAGAAATCCTGGATTCCGCTAGCTTGGAAAGGAGAGCTTTAACTAAGGCAGAACAAGAAGAAATTAACGCTATTCAAAAGAACATGGTGGAAAGTGGTGTTCAGGTGTTAACGGAAAGCGAAGTGGAAGCCAAGGCGATTATAGAGCGGATGAGGGCCCAAGCCACGGAATTAACAGCCCGGCAAGCAGTAGAGGTTGTTCAAAATAGCATCAAGCAAAAAGAGGGAGCTATTCAAGCTGCCAAGGAACAATATGATGAGGTGCTCAAGGAAATCATCCGCCAAAGGGATGAGGCAGGGATGATTTCCAAAGAACAGGCTGATAAGTTGATCAAAGAGGCCACCCGGCAAAAGGATGACGCCATTAGACAAGCTGAAACAATGCATCAGCGGGTGGTTACAGAAGCTAAAGGCCAGGCCCAGGAGCATGTCAATCAGGTGGATTGGGAAACTGGGGAGATAAAGACCAAGTGGCAAGTTATGCGGGACGACATTTTTGCCAAGGCCCGGGCGATTAAAGAAAATATCTTTGCCACCTGGGAAGAAATTAAGGCAGATAGCTTAGAAAAATGGGAAAATGTTCGGGTTATTGTGGGTGATAAATGGAATGAGATTAAAGCCAACACCGCTGAAACAGTATCGACAATTAAAACCAATGTGGGCACTACCTGGGATGAGGTTAAGGCCAAAACTTTTGAAACCTGGGAGAATCTAAAGGCAAAGACAGCTAACACCTGGCAAACCATGCAAAATAAAATAGATGAGCATGGGGGAGGCATTAAGGGTCTTATAGGTGCTTATACAGAAACATATAAATCTACTTGGGATAGTGCCTTAACTAATATGGATAGAATCACCGGGGGTAAGTTCTCTGCCATGGCTGATAAAGTGACTAGCGCCCTAGGTCGGATTAAAGATGCTATTAGCGGCGCTATTGACCGCATTCGGGAATGGAATAACACCACTGTTAGGGAGAAGGTTTTTAGCATTAAGGAGCGGATTACTCGGGTTATTTCCACAATCACTAGTGGCGGTGCTGCTTCTAATTTTAGCGGCACATCTTTTTTCCCCGGTGGTTTAACTATGGTTGGGGAGTTGGGCCCGGAGTTGGTGGCTTTGCCCCGGGGCAGCAGGATATACAACGACCAGGAAACTAAAACGCTTGTGGGCGGGGTCCAGGGGATAACTCAGCATATTACCATCAATAGCCCCACTCCCTTAAGTCCTTCAGAAACAGCCCGGAGGATAAAAAATGCTTCCCGACAGTTAGCTTTGGAGTGGTAGGAGGTGCAGCCATGGAAATAGTCACGATAACAAATAAACACGGTGAAAGTATAACCCTTGGTAACGCCGCACCCTATTATCTTGAAATATTAGATGGCGTGGGAGGAGTGCCAATTAATATTGAAAGCCAAAAATCACCCTACCAAGATGGTTCCACCTATATTGACAGTGTTTTTGGGGACAGATCCATCTCAATTGAAGGGATGATCATTACCAGGAATAGTTCTTCTTTTGCAAAAGAGGCTAGGCGGAAAATGCAACGAGTATTAAACCCTAAACTGGGGGAAGTGGTGATTAAATATGAAGACAAAGAAATTAAAGGCGTTGTGGAAAACACCCCTGTCTTTCCCAGTGGCCGGGGGAATAAAGGCGCCTATTACCAGAAATATTTAATAACCCTTCTTTGCCACCAGCCCTTTTGGTTGGATTCTTTTACTGAAAGCAAGGAAATTGTAGCTTGGATTGGTGGCATGACGTTCCCCCTTATACTACCTACAACCTTTGCACTCAAGGGGCCCAAGACGGTAAACATTGTCAACCAAAGCGACGTGGGGGTGCCGGTGCGGATTGAATTTAAGGGTCCGGCGACTAATCCACGGGTAACTAATAAAACAACGGACCAATACATCCAGGTTAATCGTGGGTTGGCATTGGGCGACTTGTTAGTAATCACTACCGATTTTGGGGCTAAGCGGGTAGAGATTAACAGTGAAAACGTATTTAACTGGATAGACCTAGGTAGCCATTTTTGGCAGCTACAGCCTGGTGATAACATTGTCGAGTATAGTAGCGATGATCCGGTGGAGCCCGTGGCAGTAACCATTAGCTACCGGAATAGATATGTGGGGGTGTAGGGATGGCAGAACATTTCAGGTTTTTTAATAGTGCTGATGATGATCTAAGGGAATATACAGCGGCAGAATTTGCGGAGTATTTTTCCCGCTTTTTAAGCGATGGTTTATACACTATAAATGGCAGGGTCGGTTTAAAAGTTACACCAGGGCCGGAGTTGAGTGTAAAAATTGATACGGGGTATGCCTTTATTCGGGGTTATATGTATAAAAACGATTCAGAGATAAGCAAAGCGATAGATCCGCCCGACACCATGCTTGATCGGATAGATCGAATAGTCTTAAGGTTTGATGAGGTAGCCAGGGAAATAAAAGTAACAGTCAAAAAAGGCACATTCTCCAGCACACCTCAAGCACCGGCTATTGAAGTGAGTAGCACTGTAAAAGAAATGACCTTAGCCCAAATAAGAATAAGGAAAGGTTCAATAACATTTAGTGCTCAAGACATAACGGACGAGAGATTTCTAGCCACTTGCGGACTTGTTTCTTCCTTAATAGATATACCGGCCCAGGAAATGTGGGATATATGGAATGATGCGTTAGACAGCATTGAAAGAGAATGGGACGAGAAGGAAGGGACCATACAGGACGAATGGGATTTAATCAAGTTAGGCTGGCAAGATTGGTTTGCTGATAAACAAGTGGAATCAGGGGCGAGGGTCTTACTAGGAGAGGCAGAGCCAACCCATATAGTGACGGGCGATTTATGGCTTAGGGAGTTGGGTGGTTAAATGAAAAATAAGCCCATCAGGATCATTGATAAGGACTTTAATTTCTTAGGTGAGATAGATGACTATGAAGCACTGATTTTTACTAGAAGTTGGGGTGGCATAGGCAGTTTTGAAATACACATAAATGCCAACAAGAAATATACAAGTAAGCTACAAAAAGAAAATATCATCTTTCTCAGTGAAAAAAAGGCCGGGGTAATTCTTTATCGAGAAGTTTCTACAGAACATAATGAACAGCTCATTGTTAAGGGGCAGCAGTTAAAGACTTATCTGGGCAGAAGAATAACGATGCCTCCAACAGGGCGTGCTCAAGATTATAAAAATGATTATGTAGAAAACATCATGAAACATTTTGTGGAGGCCAACTGTGCAAATCCAGCCGATACAAAAAGGAAAATAGATAGACTGAAAATCGCTCCTATAAAAAGCAGAGGTATCAAGACCCAGTATCAAACTCGATTTAAGAATTTAGCAGAAGAACTAGAAAAACTCTCTTTGGTCGGCGGGTTGGGCTGGGATGTGTTTTTGGATTTGAAGAATAAAAAATTTGTATTCGATGTCTTTGAGGGTAGGGATCTAACTGCGTCTCAGAATATGCTACCACCCGCCATATTCAGTGTGGATTATGACAATATTAGTAGCCAGAAATTGATTGAAAGTATAATGGCCTATAAAAACACCGGTTATGTGGGTGGACAGGGTGAAGGGGTAGATAGAGCAATACAGGTTGTAGGGGAGAATGTCCGGGGGTTAGAAAGATATGAGGTGTTTATTGATGCGCGAGATATTGAAGACAGCAGAGATTTAAGCGAAAGAGGTCTACAAAAATTAGAGGAACTCAAAGAGGTAATGACTTTTGATAATGAGATATTAACCCAATCTAACCTTGTCTACGAAGAAGATTATAATTTGGGTGATTTGGTTACAGCGATAAATAGTAAATGGAAGGTTGTGCTGGACAGCAGGATAACAGAGGTAACTGAGATTTATGAAGTTGGGGGCTATAGGATTAATGCGGTATTTGGTAATAATGTTCCCACCCTGGTAGAAAGAATAAAACAGGGGATGGATTACCCCTTAATTGAACAGGGGTTGTTAGAACAAGGCGAGCCCGGTGCACCTGGGAAAGATGGTGTAGGGCTTAATTTTATTTGGGATGGTACAAAACTGGGTGTAAAGCGAGAAGATGAAACGACATACACCTATGTTGATTTGAAAGGTCTCCCGGGTGTTCAAGGGCGAAAAGGTGACCGGGGTGATATAGGTCCCCAAGGCACAGCAGGGAAATCTGTAGAGTTTGTGTGGGATGGAACAAGATTGGGTGTGCGACTAGAGGGTGAAACAGCTTATAGTTATGCGGATTTGAAAGGTGAAAAAGGTGACCGGGGATCTAAGGGTGATAAGGGGGATCCGGGACCAAGGGGTGATAAAGGCGATAAAGGTGATATTGGTCCTAGGGGGTTGCAGGGTGATCCGGGACCACCCGGGAAGGATGGAAGCGATGCGGAGGTAACTCAGGCAAATGTGATCAGTGCAATTGGATATATGCCGGTTAGTAAAGCCGGGGATACGATGACAGGTGATCTTTCTCTAACCAGTTCAACTATCATGCATTCTATTTTTAAACCGGATAATTGGACAATGAAAAATATCTATACTGGTGGTGGATGGGCTAGGAACCTAATGCGTTTTATGAACGCCGAGGATAATGTCTATTTTAATATTGGTGCCTACGGCAGTGGTCAAGAAATATTTAGATATATGTATATCGGAAAGGCATGGGATGATGCGACCTTAAAGGTTGACCCTAATGGTAATAAGGTAGGAATAGGATTGCCAGGATCACAAACCCCAGCAGTGACCCTTGATGTGAGTGGAAAAATCCGCATGAGGCTTCAAACCCAAACGAGTGACGCAGATGATATTATAGCTACTAAAAAATATGTGGATGACAATACAGGAGAAAAATTTGTCTACTTCTCTGATGCTGTTTCAGAAAGCGATACACCTGATTCTTTCCAGGACGGTATAACTATAACGAACAACGGATCTAATAGATTTCCCATAATTGGTGAATGGGGAATGTGTATCACCTTTAAGCCTTCCGGTGGTTATAGGGCGACACAATTGTATATTACAGTGGACGGTGCCTTGTGGGGCAGAAGGGCATCCGGCGCTAGCACCTGGGCAGTATGGAGGGAAGCAGGTAGTGGAGGAAGCAGGGTCATAACTAGTTCAACAGAGCCTTCGGGACTGTCAGTCGGAGATCAATGGCATAAGGAAATTTAAGGAGGAAGGGGATAAAATGGCTGAAGTAACACAAGAGGTTAATATTGAGATTTTAGAAAAGTTAAGCGATGGGAAGTATAAAAAGAAAAATCCTGCGACAAGGGCTGAGGTAGTAAAATTTGCAGATGGTAGTACAGTTGAGGATCACAGATCCGACTATGTATTGCAAACACCTTATGGAGTAGCTAAGGGTTCAGCTAATGCCTATACAATAACACTTCAACCTGCCCCGGCATCGTATAAAGAGGGTATGGCGGTAGCAGTAAAAATCCATGCAACCAATACGGGTGCTTCCACTATAAATATAAATGGACTAGGGGCAAAAGGTATCAGGAAAGCTAATGGCAATAATGTCAGTGCCGGAAACCTCAAG
>DUVI01000035.1 GCA_012841065.1 Bacillota bacterium | reverse complement strand
TTGACCGCCGTTGCCTGCGCCAAGTACTGCAATTGTTGAATCCGGAAGTAATTCCGGAAACATGATCCGTTCAGCCATAGTTCACCTCCTCCTTCTTAATATTTCCTGTATGCCCGGTTGCGATGTCGCCGCTTAGGCTGACCTCGCATGGTTATTCCTCCTGTGCAGCGCACCTTGGAGAATCATGTCGATCAGTTCTGGATAGCTGATGCCCGCCGCTTCGGCAATTCTGGGGACTTCGCTGTACCTTGGCATCAAGCCCGGGAGCGTGTTGATTTCCAGTCTTCATCCGATCACCTCTCAATAAATCTGTTGTAGATGGGCACAAGCAATCAGCCCCGTACGCAATTTGCCTGGCAATACACGACCTAAGTGGGGTAGATGGCACTCTCCCCTTCAATGTGCCAGGACAAGACCACGATGCATGCTCTTATCTCACAACGGCAAGAGCCGTTCTGGACAACAGCAATAACTATGCGGGTTCTTGATTGTACTTAGACGTGAGATAGAAACTATGCTTATGGAGGCTTAACTGACAGTACTTAAACATAAGGCACCTAAGGGCCTGAAGTTGTGAGCGCCTCCCTCTTCCACGCTTACGAGGTTAGCTGACGGGCTCGGGTCGAAAGGGATGTGACCCTACACGATAATCGTGCTTCGCCCCAAAAAGTTGGGTCCCCCGTTCTCTGTTTCCAGAGATTCAGCGCCAAACCAAACAAACTCTCACGTACGACAACAGTATACAGTTAGTTACCCAAATATGTCAAACGGCGGCAGATTTCTGATTTAGCTGAGCCAAACTCCGAGGGACGGATTCTGAAAAGTGTCAGAAGAACCTTTTCTTGCATTATAAAGCAGCTCTACGGAGAAACTAACCCCGGTTGTGACCAATGTTCCACGAGTTGGAGGTGCTTTATTTGAGGAAAATGGGTACCATTGACTGGATCGCAATGATCTTGCTCATCATCGGCGGGCTCAACTGGGGTCTTATAGGGTTGTTTGATATGGATCTCGTAGCGGCCTTGTTCGGTGCCAAGACCATGCTGTCCAGAGCTGTGTATACTCTGGTCGGAGTATCTGCCTTGTATGAGCTCATCCGCCTGCTGATAGGCGAACCGGTTGCTGATAGGGCAGGTTGATCTCACCGGATTAACTGCTTCATTTTGTTGATTACCGTGGTATGAGAAATGCCCAGGGCCTTGGCGATCTTTCGCGAAGACGAGTATTGCCTGGCTGCCTGGGCAAGGTAATACGTTTGAATCTCGTCGATTAACTCAGGCAGGTTTACCGGGACTCCTGCAGGCAGCTGTACAGGTTTGTCTTGGGTGACCGGACCCTGTG
Source organism: Bacillota bacterium (assembly GCA_012841065.1). GTDB lineage: Bacteria > Bacillota > Sulfobacillia > Fermentithermobacillales > Fermentithermobacillaceae > DTU015. The sequence goes on along the minus strand of DUVI01000035.1, from coordinate 4,257 downwards.
CCTCATGTAGGCAGGAGGTATTGTAGTGTGCCAAACCTTCCTGCCGTACGAAACCAGGAGACGTAACATCAGCCTGGGGTGCCGGCTCCTCGATTAAGATTTGAGCCGGCTCAATTTTGTCATTGGCAAGTACAGCCGCCCTGAGGATCACGTTTTGGAGTTCCCTTACGTTGCCCGGCCAATTGTGGAATACCAGTTTTTCCATGGCGCTTTCAGTCAGGCGTAGGTCCGGTTTACCCAACTCACCGGCAAGGGAGCGTACGAAATGTTCTGCCAGGAGCGGGATATCCTCTTTTCTGTGGCGCAGGGGAGGAATCCAAATGGGGATCACGTTTAGCCTATAGAACAGGTCTTCCCTGAACGTGCCCTCTGCAATCATGCTTTCAAGGTCCTTATTGGTCGCAGAGATGATCCGGACATCTATCTGGACTTCATGACGCCCTCCAATCCGCCGTATTCTCTGCTCTTGAATAGCCCTTACAATTTTCGCCTGCAACGGTGGGGATAGATCCCCTACTTCGTCCAGAAACAGGGTGCCATGGGTTGCCAGTTCAAATAAGCCCTGCTTGCCTCCGGCAGAGGCACCTGTGAATGCACCCCTGTCATAACCGAAAAACTCGCTTTCAAGAAGAGAGTCAGGTATGGCTGCGCAGTTTACGGCTATAAAGGGGCCGTCTTTTCTGGCTGAGTTCTTATGGATGGCTCTGGCGAAAAGCTCTTTGCCGGTGCCGCTTTCACCCCGGAGCATGACGCTCATGTTGGTAGGAGCTACGGCTTTGGCCAGGTTGATGGCGTTACCCAGGACCTGGCTTTTTCCGACGATATCGTGGAAATCTACCAAGGTCGGCGCGCTTACCGATTGGATTAGCTGCCGTACGTCATCCAGTTCCCGTAAAATGACCAGCGCACCTGAAGGAGTTCCTTCCTCATTGGTTATGGTCCTGATGCTCGTGACCACGCGGGTGCTCTTTCCCTGCCAAGTGATGGTGACCTCGACATTGTCCCGGTCTTCGTCCAGAGGGAGGAGGGGCTCCAGCTTGCGGCTCTGCATCAGGCTGCTCAGGTTAGGTGGGTGTTGCGATGCGGTCAGGCCAAGCAGATTTCTGGCTTTCTTGCTGGCATAGGTGATATTGTGCCGTTGGTCGATAACAAGGATACCTTCGCTGATGTTCTCTCCGATGATATCCAGGGCTTTCTCCTTCTTTTCGTATTCCATTATGTCAACCTCTGCGATCTGCCCCAGATCGCTGATTTCTGACCTGAGACATCTGACGAAGTGGGACCATGTAATATGATCAGGCCACTCAACTTTGAAGAAGATGTCAGGAGGGTTAACTTCAATGTTAAGTACGTTTATATTTTGTCTCCCCAGGGCCCGGAGGATATCATAGATCATGCCCACGCGGTTTTCCGCGCCGTTGAATCTGATTCTTTTTATGTCTTCGGAGACTCTCATACCAAAGGTGCCTGTGTTGTACCGCTTAGCCTTACATCCATAGAGGGCAAAGGCGGCACAGAGGCTTCCTCCTTTCCGGGATAGTTGCATATGGAAGATCAAGTTACAAACAAGCGCCAATTTGTAACTAGTAATTACATTGTAAAAAGTGTTTACTACATTTGAGTTCCCTGATCCTTCAAACAGCAAGTCCAAAACGTTTTCCACCGGCTACGGATAGTGCACTTTCTACCAAGGTTAAGGTTGCAGACCGGCCCAGGGCATGCCGGGGTTTTCTGATGAGCCGGCAGGCGATCATTTCAGGTACGGATCTTGCATGTACTTATTACCGGGAGCTCCTATGCGCAGACAGGCGGTTGGCTGTGCTGGCTCTTAACTCCGTGCCCGGCGTGCCGGCTTCAGCCGGGCACTATAAGAACACAAGAAGAACACAAAGGAGGTAGTTAAATGGTGAAGTACTTGCCGGAACCGTACAAGATAAAGATGGTTGAACCGATAAGGCTCCTTTCAAGGGAGGAAAGGGCAACCAAGATCAAAGAGGCAGGTTACAACACATTCTTGCTTAAGTCCAGGGACGTTTACATCGACCTCCTCACTGACAGCGGGACCAATGCAATGAGCCATTATCAGTGGGCAGGCCTGATGCTTGGCGACGAGGCATATGCAGGCAGCGAGAACTGGCTGCATCTTGAAGAGACAGTTAAGGAAATTTTCGGTTACAAGTACGTTGTGCCTACCCATCAAGGCCGCGGCGCTGAAAACCTCATTTCGCAGATACTTATCAAGCCTGGTACATATGTCCCCGGAAACATGTATTTCACCACTACAAGGGCTCACCAGGAATTGGCCGGGGGCACCTTCGTCGATGTAATCCGCGATGAATCGCACGATCCTACCCGGGGCGACATTGACTTCAAGGGGGACGTGGACCTTCAAAAATATGAAGACCTTATCAAGAAAGTGGGTGCTGACAACATCCCGTATATTACCATAGGCGTAACGGTAAACATGGCCGGGGGTCAGCCTGTGAGCATGGCAAATCTCAGAGAGGTTTACGCGTTATCACAGAAGCATGGGATAAAGGTAATATTTGACGCCACCCGCTGTGTGGAAAACGCCTACTTCATTAAGACGCGTGAGCCGGGATACCAAGACAAATCCATTGCTGAAATCGTGAAAGAGATGTTCTCGTATTCTGATGGCTGTACCATGAGCGGGAAGAAAGATGGCATTGTGAACATGGGCGGATTCCTGGCAATGAATGATGAAGAGCTTTACCGCAAGGCAACTGCCCTGGTTGTAGTGTACGAAGGAATGCCCAGTTACGGCGGTATGACCGGGAGGGATATGGAAGCTTTCGCCGTAGGGCTCCGGGAAGCGCTTGATTTCGATTACATCAGGCATAGGGTTGAGCAAGTCCGGTACCTGGGCGAGAAACTCATGGAAGCAGAGGTCCCGATTGTCAGGCCTGTAGGCGGCCATGCAGTTTTCCTTGATGCCAAAGCTTTCCTGCCTCATCTGAGCCAGGACAAATTCCCGGCACAAGCCTTGGCTGCCGCCATATATGAAGATTCAGGCGTAAGGACTATGGAGCGCGGGATTATTTCGGCGGGCAGGGATAAAGACGGCAAAGATTACTGCCCTAAACTCGAGTTGGTGCGGCTCACTGTGCCAAGGCGTGTATACACCAACGCTCACTTAGACTACGTTGCTGACTCGATTGCCGCTTTGTATGAAAAGCGCAGTGCTATCCGTGGGCTAAAATGGGTTTATGAACCTCCTGTATTGAGATTCTTCACCGGGCGGTTTGAACCGCTTCCAGGATAGACACTACACCCTAAAGAGGAGGTACCTTACTTCCGGGCTCACACAGTGGGTGCCTCCTCTTCCGACTTATCCCGCAGCGCAACATATATCGAGAGGTTCCCCACGTCGCCCAATACCAGCGGAATCACCAGCATGTTCAGGTTCACAGCCGATATGAGGGTGCCCTCACCGGTGATCAATGCCGGAGGCGACAGTTTGCAGCTATATCCTATTCTTTCGAGTCTGACTGCTGCCTGGCCCGTTATGATATTTCCCATCTCGGCCAGAGCTGACTCTGCCATCTTATCGTACAACGGCACCGGGCTGCCGATTAGCTCTGATGCAATGCTCTTGGCAGTCCGGGTGTTCATGGAATACAAGACGATTCCCTCAGTGTCTCCGGCTACTCCTATGAGCACAGTCACCTCTTCAGGAGTGGCATGCCATGATTCTATGCCTGGTTTGTCGCGGGAAATATCGATCCCCATTTCCTGCCTGAAAAACACAAGGGCACCTTCTACAAACGGATTGATAAGCTCTGCTTTAAGCACTCATATCCCTCCTGAAAACCAGGGAAACAAAATAGTACTAACCAAGGCTAAGAACAAACTCTTGTATTAATCATCGTGCAGGTGCCCAGAGTTTTACAACGTGTTATCGTCTATGTGTGCCAACACGCCGTTGCTTACTACGGTTTGGGCGAACTCAAGCAACATGTCTTCGCTGGATTCCTCAAGATATTGGATTTGATGGGAAAATGAACGGATCAGGTTCTCTATATCAGGGAGCATTTTGCGGGCGCCTCTGACCAGGAGGCCGCCTATCAAAAGGCCGGTAAACATAGGAAGTGTCATGCCTTTCTCATTACCCATTTCAAGGATCCCCTTCAGGGCAACCAGATCCAACCCCCTGCGCTTAGACTCAACAATCAAGAACGAAAGAAAGGCTGCGCAGTACGCCAGAGGAGATGAGTTGTACTCCTCCTTGAGGAGATC
>DUVI01000034.1 GCA_012841065.1 Bacillota bacterium | reverse complement strand
GTAATGCCATCGTAAACTCGATGCGGGCAATTAACAAAGACAAGCCTGGCGACTGGATAAGGATCGATGCTGGTCAGCTCGATATCTATAAGGATGGCAAACTCTACCAGCCTATGCAACGCTGGGAAATCGGAACTATCACCAATGGTCAAGTGAAAACCTTTGAGCGTCCTTTTAACGGAGTGCCACAAATATATCTATTCCCATCAAATGTTCTAACGTATGCCTCAGCATACGCAAACAAGAGCCAGCGTCTTGTGTGCCAAGTTGAAGACGTCACCCCAACAACTTTGCAGGCAAGGGTCGCTCTCGTAGTAGAAGATGGGTATGTATCAGAAATTAACCATTCTGTAGGCTCTTCGCTTGCTTATTCATACAGCAGTTATGATTGGAAAACCAACCCAAATAATAGACCAGGCTTTACGGCCCCTTATGTAGTGCCTGATAGCCTCGTCACAGTGCCAAACGCGGGATATGTCAATTTTTCCATATCCGCAGGGGCTCATATTTTTGTCGTAGAGGAAATCAAGGACTACTTTGGAGATCTTGTAGGCACATCATATTCCAATAAGACGGCCGACTATAATGCCGGATTTGTTTTGAAGTTGCAAGTCTACAGAGGAGGTACATGGGTAGACATCAAATCGTGGGATGTATCATCTACGCAAATAAGCGATCCTACGCAAGGCGTAAGGTACTATGCTACAGACAATGCGGGCGGGGTAGATACGCAGTATAGGCTGAGGGTAGTAGACTTTATCGACCTGCCCATTGGTATGCAGGGGCCAGTAACATTAGACACCGCCCTTAATGGCTGGGGGACAGCTATGAGAGTGGAGGTCCCAGGTGGTCCAATTACGTACCGAGAAGTCCACACTTATTGTGAGCTCGCCTATGGTATTGGCGTCATGGAGATTAGCAACACATCAGACCAGGTAATTTACAACGGAACGGCTCAATATTTTGCAATAGAACAATACTAGGTTGGACTATCTAATGTCGGAAGTGAAGCGGGGGAATGATTTGCTTGAGGACGTTGTGAGGTTTCTGCTGAATATTTCTTGTAATGAATAAGGAGGGATTAATGTGAAGGCGTTAATTAAGGTTGGCGAATTTTGCATTAAAGATTACAACCGTGCAGATTACACAGAACTGCGGAATCACGAAGGACATATTGAGCGAAGACTCATTATGACTAGGATTCGAGATTCAGAAGACACCACATTCCGTGATATTGTTGACTCGAATGAAATTTTCAAGAAGGTTGAGTTTTACGAAAATGAGCAAGCGATGATCCATGGCGATAAACCTATCATAACGCATGTCAATATGAAGGTGGAGGAATATGGCTTGTCACTGTACCCACCGAACTTCGTTCTGCTAGAAAGGATCACTTTTACAGGCGTGAAGGGGTTAGCAAGCGAACCACTAGAGCCTGAAGAACCTGAAGAACCTGAAGAACCCGAAGAAGAAGAACCTGAAGAACCTGTAGAACCTGAAGAACCTGAAGAAAATGATCCAGATGAATAAGTTATGAGGGGCACCAATACTAAAACCACGGTGTTGAGGTGATGCGAGTGGAACTGGAACAAAGAGTAACACGGCTGGAAGAACGGACTGTGGCAGTGGAAAGGGATATCAAAGAGATCAAATTGCAACTCAACGAAACCGCCAAGAGGTCGGACGTAGAGAGATTGGAACACACATTAGAGCAAAGAGACGCCAACTACACCAAGAACCTTTGGAAGTTGATTTTTATTCTGATTGCAGTATTTACAGCCATCACCTTGGCAGCCGTGGGGCTGAGCATGACGGACGTATCCTTGCCCAATGTACTGGGGTCACTGATGCAAGTATGGAGGTGATTGTGGGTGTGAAACACACGATAGAGGAGCAGCTAATTCTCCACGAAGGCCTAAGACTTGAGGTTTACAAGTGCCCTGCAGGGTACTGGACTATCGGAGTTGGGAGAAACCTTGAGGGCAAGCCACTGAAGAAAGAGGAGCAGGAGTACATCTTCAAGCGGAGCGACTTGGCTCCTGATGAAGTAATCGAGGTACTCAAAGAGCGAGGCATAACCAAAGATGAAGCGCT
>DUVI01000033.1 GCA_012841065.1 Bacillota bacterium | reverse complement strand
TAAAGCTGTTCCGGGGTCTTTTCTTGTTGGGAAGCGCCTTCAGCCAGGCCCTCTTGCGGTTCCTCAGAAGACACTTGTTCGGGAGCCTCAGGCTGCTCGACGTCGCCCTGCTCCTGTCTATGTTCCTTTTGTGCCTCCTCTGTCTCTTGCTCCAAATTGGTCTTTTCCAATTCCTCCACCTTGCCTACAACCTCCTTTATTACCCGGTCGGGAGTAGACGCACCTGCAGTTACGCCCACTATGCGTTTGCCCTTGAACCACTCGGGCAACACATCCTCTGCCGACTCCACTAAGTAAGCTTCTGCACTACATTCTTTGGCTATTCTCAAGAGCTGCCTGGTGTTTGCACTTGTCCTTCCACCAACTACCAGAACAAGATCGCATTCCTTGGCAAGTTCTCTTGTAGCCTGCTGCCTTTCTTCTGTGGCTGTGCAGATAGTATTCGATAGACCCACCGAAATACCTTTTTTCTTCAATTTTTTCATCACTTGTTCAACGTCTTCTTTCTTTGACGTTGTCTGAGCTACTAAGCCAATATTCACTCCTATGTCTTGAACAGGAAGCGCATCGATTTCCGATGCGTTTCTTATGCATAGCGCACCCGGCCCTGCATGAGACATAATACCTTTCACTTCCGGGTGGTCCTTGTCACCTACTATGAGGACTGTCGTGCCCGCAGCTGCGTGCCTCCCGGCCTCCTTTTGAGCCCGGGCCACAAATGGGCAGGTTGCATCTACAAGGTGAACCGCCGGGGGGATTTTCTGCCTCTCTTCCAATGTGGTACCGTGAGTTCTCAGTATAAGGGTTCCAGCGTCAACTTGGGAGATAGCATCAGCTATCCTTACGCCCTTCTGTGTGAGTTCATCTACTACCACCGGGTTATGGATAACCGGGCCCAATGTCCATATCGGATAAGGGCCTTCCTCAAGAGCTTTCTCCACCATTTCAATTGCCCGTCTTACGCCAAAACAATAACCTATGTGCTTCGCCAACTTAATCTGCATCATGCCGATTCATCACAGCCCAAAGTCTCCCACAAATCCCTTATAGCCTCCATTACCTGTAATGAACCTTCCTGAACATCAGTGGCGAGCCTTCCGGTCCCGGCTTCTAGCTCAAAGGCCGCTCCGCAAGCTACCTTGATTACCCCTCTGAAACCATATCTTCCCCTTATGGCTACCGGCAACACGCGGGCTCCAGTCTTGATGGCCAAAAGAGCTGCCCCTCCGTGGCCGGGGCCCAGGGCATCGGGAGTCTTTTGCCTGGTGCCTTCAGGAAAAATTCCGACCACTTGGCCGGCGCTCAGCACCGACAACCCGGTCCTGAGCGCTCCCACATCCGCCTTTTCCCTGTTCACTGGAAAAGCATGCAATCTGGTCAACAAGAAAGCCAGAAAGCCGTTGCTGAACAGTTCTTTCTTGGTCATGAAATGGACGGGCCAAGGCATAATCCAAGCCAACAGCAGCGGGTCCCACCCTGAAATGTGGTTTGCGCATACCACCAGAGGCCCTTGGGCCGGGATGTTTTCGAGCCCTTCCACGCTTATGTTGAACAGCAGTTTCATGGCTACACGTGCCAGCCATCTCCCTATCCTGTAGAGCACCTTTGCTTCGCCTCACACAGCCCGACTATGATGCGGCATACCTCGTCAATGCTCATATCAGTGCTGTCGATGAGCACTGCGTCCTCCACCTTGACCAGCTTTCCCCACTCTCTCTCGAGGTCTTTGGCATCCCGGGCCTCCATCTCTGCCAGTACTTCGTCAAATGACATGGTTATTCCTTTTTTCTTGAGTTCCACCCACCTGCGCCGGGCCCTTTCAGCCACATCGGCTGTCAAGAACACCTTGACTTCGGCATCGGGTATAACCACGCTGGTGATATCCCTGCCCTCCATGACCACTCCTCCCCGCCCGGCGAGCTCCCGTTGAATGTCTACAAGCACCCGCCTGACCGATTGGACCATGGATATGAGCTTAACAGCTCTGTCAGTTTCGGGGGTCCTCAACCTGTGGGTGAATTCCTGCCCATCAATCCAAACCCTGAACACTCCGTCAGCTTCGCGGGCATCCATTTGCATCGATGATGCCATCTCTCCCAGAGCTTGGTGGTCGTCGAAGGAGATGTTGCGATCCAAAGCCAGGACCGCGAGCGCCCGATACATAGCACCTGTATCGAGGTAGGTATATCCGAGGATATCTGCCACTTTGCGGGCCACAGTGCTCTTGCCGGCACCTGCCGGACCGTCTATAGCTATCCTTAGTCCTTTGTGTGTGCCGGTATCCTTTGTGATTTGTGTCGCCTGGTCGTTACACCGCCGAGAATGTCCCATTGTGAATAACACCTTCCGGGACAGAATTATATCAGGGTTGCGCGAGTTTTACCCTTCCTAATAACAAAACCCCCTCTCCTTTGACCCAAGTGCCAACGGAAGGCGATGAAACATTGCTGCTTACCGCTGAGACTACAATATTCGCCAGGCCTTTTTCTGCGACGATCTCTATTTCATCCCCATTGCGGCACACTACAACCCCGTCCTCTGCAACTGCTCTCTTGGCGGTTTTTCCGTTAGCAAGTATCCAGACGTGCTGGTTGGGTTCACCCACGAACTTGAGGCAGATGATCCCAACGCTGCCGGTATCCGTATGCGCTGCCGGGAACCACTGTATCCACGTGTAAATGGGTTCTTCAACCCCGCTGATCGCTTTAGCTAGGGGTTGGCCTTCAAGCCAAATGGTCTTATTGAGCAAAGCGCGCATTGAATCAAACCGCAAAAGCCCCTGTACGATGATAACCAAGCACAAGAAACTTATTACGAACCTGAAATATGCTGACTCAAATGACGTTGCGCGCTCCTGCCTCAAACGTGCCTGCCTGCTCCGTATTCGTTTCACCTCCAAAAGGGCGGAAGCAGAACCACTCAGGCCCGTTACAAACAGGCCAGGCCTGCTCCTTTAGGATACCCAAGAGACTCCGGGATCGGATTATTCCCAAAGTGGGTCTCCAGTATGAAGCCCGCCGTACCGGGTTTAGAGGGAAACCGTTAGCAAGACTCAGGATCTGGCAACAGAGTACGGCACTACACAACGGACATCGCCGGCAGGATCCTCAATGATCCGGGCATTTACCCCGTATACCTTCTCGATAATACCGGGAGATATCTCCCCAGGATGGATTGATTCTACAAACTTGCCTTGCTTCATGAAGTACAGGGTTGACGCGTATCTCAGCGCAAGGTTCACATCATGGAGGATGGCAAACGCAGTGCGGCCTTCTTCAACAAGCTGCGTGAGAATTTCCAAAATCTCCAATTCGAAGTTCATGTCGAGGTGAGCGGTAGGCTCGTCCAAAAGCAACACGGCCGGGTCCTGGCAAATCGCCCGGGCTATCTGTACTCTTTGCTGTTCACCCGAAGAAAGCGAGGTTACAGGCCTGTCCCGCAAGTGGATTATCTTGGTAGCCAGCATGGCCCTTTCAGCCGCCTCAAGGTCGCGTGGAGACCGGGCAATGACCGGGTCAGAATACGCAATCCTACCCATGAGCACCGCCTCCTCTACAGTGAACTCAAAAGATGAGCGATATTCCGGTGCCACATAAGTTATCAGGCGGCTTCTATCCTTGTCTTTCATTGAATGTACGAGTTGGTTGCACACCAGGACCTCGCCACTACGCGGCTTAAGATACCCGGAGATCACCTTGAGAAGGGTGCTCTTGCCCGCTCCGTTTGGTCCCAGAAGAACCGAGAAGGTACCCTCGGAAATTTTCAGGTTGATACCGTCTAAGATGCTTGCTTCACCGTACCCGAACGATACGTTATTCACTGCTATACCCACGCGTACTTCCATCCTACATCCCTCTCTTCCGGACCTTGACAAGCAGATACAAAAAGAAAGGAGCTCCGAACAGAGACGTTATGACCCCTACCGGGATTTCAAGTGGAGGGACTATGGTACGGGCAAGAAGGTCTGCCAACACAAGGGCATTGCCGCCGACAAGTGCCGACACAGGCATAAGCCGGCGGTGGTCCGGCCCAATCAAAAGCCTTACCACATGGGGTACTATGAGGCCGACAAAACCGATAGGCCCGGTAAACGCCACACAACTGGCCGTGGTAAGGGAACTTGCCCAGAGGATGCGACGCTTCACCGCCTCCACTGATACCCCCATGTGAAATGCAGCTTCTTCTCCAAAAGAAAACGCATTGAGTGCCTTTGACTGAAACCACAGCACCACGGCACCAATGACGGCATACGGCAGGGCCGAAGCTACCGCTTTCCATGACGCCCTGGACAAACCTCCCATTGTCCAAAACACGATTTCTTCAACCCTCTGCCTGAAGAACACCATGAGGAAGGCGATTAGCGACGACACGAGGCTGGACACTGCAATCCCTGACAACAGCAAGGTCCATGTGTCTGTGCGCCCGTTCTTTGTCGATAAGGCGTACACGATGCCTGTAGAGGCAAACGCCCCGGCAAACGCAAGCACCGGGAGAGCCCAAAGCCCCAATGCCCTTCCGGCTCCAAACACTATCCCGAGCACGGCGCCTAAAGAAGCGCCTGACGAAACTCCCAGCACATATGGGTCAGCCATTGGGTTTCTAAATAATCCTTGCATGGCTGAGCCTGCAACCCCCAGGGTAGCTCCCTCTATAAAGGCCATTATCACCCTAGGGAACCTGAGCGACCAGAGGATGATGTGTCCAGTGTTCCCATCGTGTGTGACAGGCCCTGCCAACAACGCCTCAATGATATCTTTCAGGGGGATGGGTACACTGCCCAGGGACAAACCCAAGAGTACACTGATGATGAATAGACCCCCTGAAAACACCACAAACAGGGAGCCGGGCCTTGTCCTAAACCAACTGCGATTACCTTTCATGCGCGTACCCTCCTGACTGTGTCCCTAATGCACCCATCCCAGTCCTAAAGCTTGCTAAATGTCCCCTAATTCAGGATAAAGATATCTGGCAAATTCCTTCACACCATCTACGATGGAGGGACCTTGCCTGCTGGTCAAATCGCCGTCGACAAAATACACCTTGCCCTCTTTGACGGCCTTCAAGTCGGACCAGCCAGGGCGGTCTTTCAGACCGGTAACAAAATCTTCAGGGACAGTGATAAGGATCACGTCCGGGTCATTGGCCAAGACCTCTTCCATGCTCACCTGAAGATACTGCATTTCAACGTCTTTAATTATGTTAACTCCGCCCGCCCGGCTGAGTACATCGTGCATGAAGGATCCAGGCCCAACGGTCCAAAGCTCTTGGTCAAGCACTATCAGTACTGAGGGCTTTGAGCTCCCCAAGCCCTCAATGTCTTCTGACACCTGGTCGAGCTCCTGCTCCAGTCGCGCTACCAGGTCTTCTCCCTGCTTTTCCACACCGGTTGCCTTGGCAACCCGCCTGATGTCCTCAAACACTTCAGCCACACTGCCTGGGCTCGACAAGTACACCGCGATTCCTAAGTCCTCGATCTCCTTCGCCATCTGAGTAGCTTCAGTTCCAGGAACGAACACTATGTCAGGTTTCAAAGCAACCAGTTTTTCTTTGTCGAGAGAAAATGCATCGCCCACTTTTTCCTTCTCCAGGGCTGCTTCAGGCTTGTTGCACCAATTGCTTACGCCCACCACCTTTTCGCCCAGGCCCAGGGCAAACAGGATCTCTGTATGGGCAGGTGAAAGCGATGCTATTCTTTCAGGAGCCTGCTGCCGTTCAATGGTCCGTCCTGCACCATCGGTGAAGGTTAAAGAGCGCGGTGAACACCCCGTGAGCGCAAGTCCGGCCATTCCGGCGACCAGCACCAGTAGAAGTGTCAACCCGGTGACTCTTCTCGACACGTTTGTCATCTTCGTTATGGGGATGTCTCGTGATACCAAGTCAGGTTTACCTCCATTCTTGACTCATGTAGTTCCAGATTGAGCTCTTGATAGCTAATCGCGTCACTGGAAACAGAGTTCGCTGGATTACACGGAATAACGGATATGGGATGCACCCTCATGGTGGAAAACAGTGTGGTACACAAAACCCCGGCCCAGGCCGGGGGTAGGTTTTGATGCACATAAAATACGCCCCCTCCTCTCGCTCGAAGTCGGGTGACGTGCACACCCAGGCAGGTCTCCTGGCTTCCGGATCTTTGCACCTGCACCTTCCCGAAAGGCACACCTTTCAGTGGATTGCCAGCAGGTTGCTCCCCGGTTACAGTGGCGGGACCGCGCCGGACTTGCGCCTAATGCGCTTCACCGGACTTCCCTATTCTCCCTTGTCGGGCACCTGAATGTGGTTAGTCAACCGAGCATTATTGATTTGTGGGCAGTTCTCTGGTGTGAACGCCCTTTCATGTATGTCCTTGCGGACACACCCTTATTCTAACCCAAACCTGTTGGGAATTGAAGGTGTGGCATTCAGATCAACCGGTTTTGCCGTTAATTCCCGCATATCCTCAGACTAGCCAAGCCTGCCCTTTGGAAATACTCTAGTTAGAACCACCGAGGGGGACATCACAGGTTGCAGTTTCAACGAGATAAAGATCTTGGCTGGGCAATAGCGTTCTCGTCTTTCCTTATCCTCGTGATCTCTTCCCTGGTGTGCGCCATCCTGCAAGTACCCAAAGGAGACATGCCCTATCCTGTAGTTTTAGCCAACTCAACTTTCGAAAGGCAGTTTGTCATCCATACACTACAGCTGGTGAAGTACATCTCCCTGGCAGCTATGGCGATAGGAGCCTACGGGATAATCACCTGGCCATCCGGACCGGGAACATCTAGATGGTAGCCCCCTATTCCTCACTTCACATCAAGCGCTTGAGTTTCGGGTTGTGAGTAATCCCCGGGATCCGCCCCCGCTTTGCAATAGGCCTGCCTTCAATCTCCTTGATGTCCATTGTCATATTGATTGGCGGGGCGCCAGCTATGTAACTCCCCACGCCAAAGGCGTCAGCACCCGCAGCGGCCAACCGGGTCATCTTTTCAGGGTTCAACCCGCCTGAGACGAAAATCTTGACGTGGCCAAACCCGGCCATATTCAAACGGGCTCTTATCTCCCTTACTAAGTCTTCAGTCACGCCGCCACGCTCACCGGGGGTATCAAGGCGGATTCCTTCCATCTCTGTCCCCAAAACATCAGCTACCCTAAGCGCTTCTTCGCATTCATCCTTGAATGTATCCACCAAGATTGTCCGGGGTGCATCTTCAGGCATGTGTGTGTTGTACGCTACGGCGGCTTTCACAGTGTCGCCGAGGATTAGCACCATCGCATGGGGTATGGTACCCACGGGTTCGAGGCCCAGCAGTTTGGCCCCCAGTATGCAGGCAGCACCGTCAGCTCCTCCCACCACTGCTGCCCTCTCCATAACAGGGGCAACTGCCGGGTGGATGTGCCTGGCCCCGAAGCAGACAAACGGGAGGCCGTTGGCTGCCTGTTTGCACTCAGCAGCCCTGGTTGCCCAAGCTGACGAACTGGCCAGAATCCCGAGAAGCACTGTCTCGTATAGCCCAAACAGGGAATACGGGCCAGTAATCCTCAGAACCGGCTCCTTTGCATCAAAACTGTCTCCCTCTTCAAGTCCCCAGACCGCCAGAGGCAACCCTTGGAGGATATGCAGACACTCCGGCATTCCGGCTAAGATACCTGGGCTGCTTGGGAAAATCTCCGCAGTTACGACCGTATCTGCCTTGCCTTCGCGGGCCAGGATTTCCTGGGTCCTTACGAGATAAACGTCAGCTGTGGCACCTGAGAGAATTTCCTCATGCGTGGCAGAATACAGCCTGTTTTTTTCCGGATTGAAACCTTTTACATCCTTATCTGTGCGTAATCTCATATTGCTGTTTCCTGACATAGCAATCTCCTTCCCACCCTGACCTCGGGCCGCCTTATACAAGGCTTGGACTTCTTTCTGTGTGAGATAACGCCACTTCCCCTTCTCAAGGCCGAACAGGGCAAGCGGGCCTATTCTGGTCCTTATCAACCGCTTTACCTCATATCCTACAGCTTTGCACAGTCGTTTTACCAGGTGCTTCTGGCCTTCGTGGACTCCTATGAGAATCCGCAAGCAGCCGTCCGGGCTGTCCAGAAACTTTGCATAATCTACATACACCTTCTTGCCGTCTATGATTATACCTGAAAGCAGCTGCTTGATCTTCCGGTTATCCCGCCTCCCCGGTACCTCCACAACGTACTCTTTGATCACTTGGTGTTTCGGGTGCGTCAATAGATTAGCAAGGTACCCGTCATTGGTAAGAAGCAGCAAGCCTTCAGAGTCGAAGTCCAGGCGCCCAACCGGAAACACTCTCCTGTCAACCTCAGGGATAAGGGATAATACAATCGGCCTGCCGAAAGGATCGTGGCAGGTAGACAGGTATCCTGCCGGTTTGTGAAGCATGATGTACACAAGTTCTTCCGGTTGCCTGACGGGCTTATTATCTACGCATATTCGGTCTATACCGGGAATAATCTTCTGTCCGAGCACAGCTGCCTCGCCATTGACTGTTACCCGGCCCTGCTCAATCAGCCGGTCGGCAGCGCGTCTCGACGCAACTCCCGCTTGTGCAAGAAACTTGGATAGCCTCTGGGTACCCTCCGCTTCAGGCGTGCAGTTCAAACCGGCCAATCCCTCCGTATCATTAGTTCAGAAGCCTCTCCAGCCACGAATGGAGCTTACCCGGCCCTTCCAACATAATATCCGTACAACGGATTTTAGTGAGCCTGGTGATGTCACCGAGAAAGGTTTCAGGAGGCACGTAGGTTGCAATATACTTACCTGCGCCTGACTCAGTCGGCGTGTACGGGTTAATCGTAATGCCCAAAAGGGTGGTAGTGGCCCGCACTCCCACTGTCAGCCCTACTTCGGGGATAATGCTGAAAACCTCTTCCCACCGGAGTAAGTCGCCCGACAGCAAGAGCATAATGGGATGGTCGAAGACAACAGACACCTCCCGATGTTCGTTCAGATTCATTTCTTCAAGAGCTTCAAGAAATACCTCCGGGTTAACAATACCTGTTACATGTGCAGTCTGGAGTTTTACAGACCCGTTAAGCCGCCAGGCAAGTTCTTGGCCCTGTCCGGGGAGGAAAAGCCCCCCTGACACCTGTAGCAAACCGTCGCCGGAACCCTCGTCAGCGCCCGGCAGCAGCTCTATCACAGGCAGCCCCATAATCCTGTCCATTGCGTTGATTTCCCTGGCGATCCTGTGGGAATCACGGCTCCTGGCGGCGCCCGTGGCCAGGATCAAACAATCAGCTATGGCCATGGGAGATATCCTTGAGAACGCCCCGTCCAACAGTACCACTGAATCTTCGGGGGCAAAGGCCAAGACCGAAGCAAGATCCCTGGTGCTTGCCGGCCCGGCCAGTACCACCCGGCCGGGAGACGTGGCAGTGCCTGTGAATATACGTCCCAGGGCACACCTCACCCCGGTATCCTTCAGGTCAGCGAACCCGGCATCCGATGCCTTCAAAAGGGGCAGGGCGCTTGCAACTATGGCTCCTTCAGGCACAAATACCCTAGGCTTGGGGAGCCCGGTCAGGTTGTCGAAGTCTTCCCCGTCGTATCCTATGCCGGTAATGAAGAGCCGGTTGTGCTTTTCTGCAAAATACTTTATCACTTCCACCAGCGTGGTGGTCTTCCCAGTGTTTTTTGCAGTGCCTGCAAATCCGATGACTTCCATGCTGATTCAGCCACCATTTCCCGAATAGAATAGGTTTACCGGACACTGTAACAAGCTGCAATAGCACTGCAAGCTCTACCGTGTCCGGTAGTTTCTTATCTGTCGCTTTCTAGTGCTTCAGGGTAACAGTTCCCTTGCCTGACCTGCCCGGATAAGCTCCGTCTTCTTTATCTCCAAGATGTCCTTCGTAAAGGGACGCCACAAAGTCGCCCCGGGCAGCCACCTGCTTGAGCACGTCCAGAATGCCTTGCCTCAATTCTTCTGCAATCCTGTCGGCTTCCGCGGTAGGCCTTATACCGCCCTCGCCGAAGAACCTGAGTGCAGCGACAGTGGCTTTCAGGGTATCCACACGGGCGGGAGCCGTAATGGGACCACCTGCATAAGCTTCATCTGAGGAAGCAATGGTCACAGCCATTGCACCTGAATCCAAAGCCAGGGCTGCATGAAGCGCTGTCATCACCGATGACTGGCACCTGTCTTGAGTCTGGGTAAGGAATCCTACAGGCGCACCTGGCCAGATAGGCGCGTCTATTATGGAAGAGAGCACCTTCATCTTAGCTACGTTAAAGTCGATGAAATTGTGCTCTGTATATCCGGTAATCATGCCTTCAGGCGAGTTAGCAAACAGCGGCTGCAACAGTGGGCGGCCTCCCAGGAGCACTCCGGCTGTAGCAACTATCAACATGCCTGCAAAAGCTTTAGCTGCAGGAACTCCGCAAAGCTCCTCATTGGTCACTACGTCGTAAGGCAAATTGTACTTGGCAGCAAGCTTCATAGCCTCCACCCCGTCCACGGTCAACCGCTCAGGATCGCTGCCTGCGCCCAGACTGCCGTATACAATGTTGATCTTGGTAAGGTCCGCACCTGCAAGGTGAGCCAGCACCACTGTTTCAGGTGTATTGAGGCCCCTGTGAGCTCTAACCTGCCACAGGACGCCGGGGATAATCCCGTCCTTTATTAGCCGGAGGTTATCAAGCGTAAGCACCGTTCCGTCTTGTTCATGGCTCCATGCTTGCTCCAATAAACCTTCGCTTCTGGCGCCCCATGACGGGTCAAAATGGACTACACCCCTGGCTCCCCAAGCTATACTTAGATTGCTGTGGTAGGCGTCCATAACGGGACACCCGGTTCCATACTGCACAAATACGTTGCGGTCACTGAGTACGTCCTGTGAACGCGGGATAACGAGTTCGTCGGCGTTTTTCAACAATGACCGGATGTAGCCTGCCTCTTTTTCAGTGATGGGCCTTGTGTGAGATACAGGTTTGCCTGTTAAGTACCACTCTTTGACTTCTCCTGAGGTCAAGGAGGCATACTCGTCGCGCAGTCTTGCAAACAGTTCCGGATTGGAATCCCTTGCGGATTCCATTTCAACTCTCAAGCGGGCCCTTTCTATGCCGGGACTTGTACGCTTGTTTGCCCAGTCAATAAGCTGCTGAGCTATGGTAGTACACAGCGAACCTATCTCGCCGTCGAGGAATCTATATGTGAACCCGGCTGTAAGATCGGGCTTCTCACGGCGCTTGCTTCCGGTTGACCGGTCCAGTTCTTGTCCTTCCACATACGCAACTGCAGCCTCAACCGGCGTATCGGGGCCGAAACCTGCGTCAAACCCCAGTTCCTGTGCTATTACAGGTTTCATGCTCAGTCCGCCCGCCACAAGTTTGGCCTTTTCTCTCAATCCTGCCGCGTCGCACAAATCGACAAACTTGGCTAAAAGTTCAGAAATGCCGTAGCTCAGAGCACGGCTTATCATGATAAAATCAGGGTCTTCGGCTTTCGCGCGTGCCACAATCTCTTCCATGGAAAGATCAGGCGGAAGCAATGTTACCTGATGCCCTCTCTCAACCAGCTTTCTGCGGATGAGCTTGAGTCCTACGTCGTGAACCGGATCAAGCGGGGCGAGAACCACTTTGCGGCGGGTTATCCCGTTGCTACGTGCTCGTTCCATGCTGCTCCACCTCCGGGCCATACCACCGGTAGTCTGCAGAGGGCCGGTACACATAACCCCTCAACCTAATTCTCACACCTGGGCCTCCCATCTCACAGAACACCACGTCGGCATCGTCAAATCCCAGTTCTGCCATGAGCCTCAGACCCAGTGTCTTGCCTTCGTCAACATCGTTGCATAGTATAAAGGTCTCAACGTCGCATCCATCGAGGATACGGTGCTTAACCGGCATCTTCCCGCCTCCCTTGAGGTTCGGCTATCTCAGCCCAGTACTTGTCCACGTCTTCGATAACTCCATCTATGTGTTGGGTCATTGCTATCCTGGCGCCTTCTTTGTCCCTGTTAGCTACCTGGATTAGAATTCGCCTGTGGTCTCTGGCCATCTGAGAGCCTACTCTTGCCCGGATGTACTCAAGAACTTGGCCAATATTGGGATTGTTGTAAAGTATATCCAACGCGCTTGCAAGCACTCTGTTCTTGCAAGCTTCCGCCAAGCCCCGGTGGAATTCCGCGTCTTTTTCAGCTCCTGAATGGCCTGCCTCGAGAAGTTGTTCGTGCTCATCTATTATCTTCTGCAATCTACTCAGCTCTTCATCGGTCACATTCTGGGCTGCCAAATAAGCAGTTTCGCTTTCAATTGCCCGGCGGGCAATCAGGGCGTCTATGAGATGCTGACGGCCGCGGATTGTAAGGCTTTCCGCCAAGGCATTGTGGGATTCTCTGCTTACCTGTTCATTGTTCCATTCCCGGAGCGCCTCCTGCCCTTTGAGGGTTATGACCCTGCCCACACGGCCTTCATTACGTGCATGGCCATTGTCCTCAAGGGTTTTCAGGATCCTCCCCGCAGTCGCCCTGGAAACTTCCAAACCCTTCTTCTGAAGCAACCGGCACAGACGCCAAGCCCCGATGGACCGGTTAGATTCGCCTAACGCTTCAAGAGCCTTGAAATAAGCTTCTCTAGACGTAACTTTCAGTAATATCACCTCCTCCGGAGAGTAATCAAAAGAATACCTGAATCAATGCACCGGCCCCAATCACTCCTTAACACAGGCGATGACTTCGACTTCTACCGGAACATCAAAGGGAAGTGCTGCAACACCTACAGCTGATCTGGCATGTTTGCCCTTGTCACCGAAGACCTCAACGAATAGATCGGAAGCTCCGTTGACTACTGTAGGGGCATCTGCAAAATCAGGGGTGCAAGCTACAAATCCTGTTATTTTGACAATCCGTTCTACATTGTCCAAAGACCCGACAACGCTCTTGATAACGGCCAAGGCATTAAGGGCGCATTGCCTTGCTTCAGCTTGTGCTTCTTCCAATGTGACACCACTGCCCAGTTTGCCTGTGACTCCCACTTTGCCGTCCCTGAGCGGGATTTGGCCGGAAACGTATACCCAATTGCCTTGCTTTACCGCAGGCACATATGAAGCAACCGGTGCCGGAGCTTCAGGAAGAGTTAACCCTAATTCAGCCAATTTTGCTTCTACTGACATTATATGTACCCCCTTAGTGAGACTCGTGAGTTGAGTATAGCCATACATACCTATACCTATACCTATACCTCATCAACGATGAGTTACTCATTATGATGATAATATCACCCAAGTACCATGCATACAACACTAAGTTATCCAGCAGGGGGATTGCATGCGGCTACTCATCCCTAAGCAGCCGCATTCCGTTTGCGATTGCCAGGAGTATGCTTTGTGCTACACCATCTCAATCCGAGCTTTCCTCGTAGCGAGCTCGTCTATACTATATGAGTACATAGAATAGCAGGGGCAAACATTATACCAGTTCCAAACAATGACACAATTGGACGATCACGCAATCAGTAAGGCCAAAAGGAGGCCAGGCCATTTTGAGAACCGCTGCTTTAGGCAAATTATCATGGATCGGGGCACTCGTTGCAGCCGGACTTATCGCATATGTCCTGCATCTGGAAAACACCTTGCTTCAGATCACCAAGTACGAAGTGGAATGTCCGCGCCTACCCCAGGCTTTCGACGGGTTCAGGATAGTACTCATTTCAGACCTCCACGGCAACACCTTCGGGGACAGGCAAGAAAAACTTGTGTCTGCTATCAGAGAATTTGACGCGGACGCAATAGCAATCTCAGGGGATCTGGTGGATGAGAGAGAATTCGCCCTGCCTCCTGCCATATCACTCCTGGAAGGAATCCAGGGGCTAGCTCCGGTGTATTACGTATGCGGCAATCATGAAGTCGCTACCCGCAAACTTGACCTGATCCAAGCCCAGTTGGAGGACTTGGGGGCCAATGTGTTGAGAAACCAGGCGGTTCCGATCACAAGAGGTGAAAGCAGTATTGCTATTGCAGGGCTTGATGATCCTTTAGCCTTGAGCACATCACCGTGCGGGTGGGCGGCAAGACTGCGCGAAATCCTTTCCGGTATCAGAGAGGATGCTCCGGGAAGGTTTACCATCCTGCTATCTCACAGGCCAGAATTGATGGATGTTTACGCAGCTTGTGGCGTGGATCTTGTGCTGTCAGGCCACGCTCACGGAGGTCTGGTCCGGTTACCGGGTGTGGGCGGGCTGGTTGCGCCCGGACAAGGGTTGCTGCCCCGTTACACCGCGGGATTATACCAGACCGGCAACACCCGCATGATTGTAGGCAGAGGGCTTGGCAACAGCGACAAGTTTCAGGTAAGGGTGTTTAACCGTCCGGAGCTGGTGTTAATTACCCTGAGAACAAGCCAGTTCAGCGGCCGTAAACCATGAGTTTCCAGACAATGAACCCCGTCAGAAAACCGAACAAATCGCCGATTAGACAGGCGGGCAAGGCGTGCTTGGTCTTCCTTATGCCCACTGACCCGAAGTAGATGGTCACCACATAGAAACTTGTGTCGGTTGCACCTTGCAGGATTGATGCAAGCAATCCAAGGGAAGTGTCAGGCCCGTGAATCCGTAAGATTTCGCCGGTTACGCCCAGGGAGCCGCTGCCGCTTATGGGCCTGGTAACAAGGATGGGGAGAACCTCCGACGGGATTCCCAGGGGTTTAAGCAGGCGGCTCATGTACTTGGACACAAGTTCCAAGGCGCCTGACCCCCTGAAACATGAGATGCCCACGAATATCGCGATGAGGTACGGAAGCGTACTGGTAACCACCTGTAACCCTTCCTCGGCTCCTTTTACAAATGTTTCATAGACCGGAACACCTTTGGCCCACGCATACAGCGGCACTCCTATGAGGATGACGGGAAAAACGTACATGCCCAGGTTTGCCAGGAAGAACATCATAGATATCTGCTCCCCTCCTTGTGTGATATTTGACCCGGAACCGTTTGAGGCCCGGGACAAGTACTCAGAACGTATAAGGCTAACGCGGTATCACCTCAGGCATTTCGAAAACAACCTGTGAGCCAAAAGCCCTGCGCAAGTGGACACCAACCCTGCCACAGCGGTAGGGCCTGCGACAATAGCCGGGTTCTGTGAGCCCAGCGCTGCCCTAAGAGCTATCACCCCTGACGGAAAAATACAAAACCCGGCCGCGCTGATAACCACCAGGGTTATCATTGAGTGGATTGCTTCGGAGCTCTCACCGTGAATTCGTTTGATCTCAGCCATAGCTTTCAGCCCGAGGGGAGTCTGAGAACTCAGCCCCAGGATGTTTGATATTATCGTCGCGGATATGGCGCCCATGATCTTCTCTTCATCCTTTACATATGGAAACAGGGGACCAAGTACCGGCCGGGTAACCCTGGACAGCGCATCTATCAACCCTGATTCGTTGGCCAGCCGCTCAATTCCAACCCACAGGCAGAATATCCCCGTAAGCCCGATTACAAGTTCTACTGCGTCGTACGCCCCTTCCAGCACTGAAGACATCAAGGCCTCTACGTTGCCTGTAGCCAGTGCAACCACACAGCCGGATATGATCAACACAAGCCACACAGCGTTCATAACGCCACCCCTCTCCCGGTTCAGGTAAGCAGGTGCCTCGTACCTAAGATATGTGGCCCGTAATCTTAGAATGAGAAAAGGGGAAACCAGAGGAAAACGGGCAAGGGCCCGTCTCCGGTACAGGTGGAACTTGCCCCTGCCCTATATGCTACCGCAGGTGGTTTTGTGCCATGTGGATTTCGGTAAACTCGACCATCCTCTTGACCATCTGGCCTCCCAGCCGTCCTCCCAAGCGGCCACCGATCTGGCCGCATTCCCTGGAAGTCATGTTAGGCCAGCCCACCCTGTGAAGTTTGTCGGACAAGCCCAACTCCTCGGCTATTTCGTACTTGAGAGAGTCCAGAACGGCCCGGAGTTCCTCCTCACCTCCACCCTGGATAAGACCTAGTTCCTGGGCGACTTCGTACTTCAACTGATCCAGTGCCCTGATGGCGTCAGGGTTCACCGGACGTCGTGATTTCCGTCTTCCCAGAATCATCCCCCTTTCAGGCGGTAGTTCACATAGTATTCCCCGAAGGGGTATTCTGTAAAATGGAAGTTATGTTCTGCTTGTACGTAAGCACTTCCTCAAACAGGTCTCCCATGTGGGCCAGCCTGGAGGGAGCGCTCTTTATATTCCAAGATTGGGGGCCAACCGAATCCAACTCATCCCATGAAACCGGAACCGAGACAGGCGCCCCGTCCAAAGCCTTCACGCTGTATACCGACAAAATAGTCTGGCCCCTGGCATTTTGGGGGTAATCGATGTAAACGTGGCCGTACCTGAGTTTTACCTTGCGCTCCAAGGTCACTTTTTCGGGATACGCCCGTTGGATTAGCTCAGCTCCAAATTGGACAAACGCCGC
>DUVI01000077.1 GCA_012841065.1 Bacillota bacterium | reverse complement strand
TACTTGCATCTGGAAAAAGCAATCGCTTGTCCTAGGGCGCTCTCCCTATCAGTGGCAGCATGAACCTATCCTTTTTGGTTGGAAAAAGAAGGGCAAACATGCCTGGTATTCAGATCGAAAGCAGTCGACTATTTGGGAATTTGCCAAACCAAGGAAAAATGCAGATCATCCAACCATGAAGCCGGTCCCTTTGCTAGCTTACCCAATTATCAACTCAAGCCTGACAGGTTGCATTGTTCTTGACCCTTTTGGCGGTTCTGGAAGCACACTCATTGCTTGCGAGCAGACGGGTAGGATTTGCTACACCGTAGAACTGGACCAAAAGTTCTGTGATGTAATCGTCAAACGCTATATTGAGCAGGTTGGAGCGGATGAGGATGCGTATCTAATTCGGGGCGGTGCCAAGATACCGTACAAGGATATCACAGCTTTAGGATACAATTAGTTATCATCCAAAAAGCCCATTAATACTTGCTATAGTACACCTTCTACGGCAATATGTGTATAACAAAACCACACCGGAGAGGGGAAACAAGATGAAAATCAGCGGAGGAAACGTGAGCAGGGGTTTACACAACGATTTGCAGTGGGCTCATGCTGGCAGGAGGATGAAGGAACGGAGCTTTGTGGTCGTAGCTATGAAAAAGGATGGCGATCCCTATAGCATCAAGACAGCTAACCCTCAGCTGGATTACTTTTCAGCAATGGAGGCTGCAGAAAAGCGTGCTCAGTACCTTGAGAGAATGAACCCAGGCAGAACCTTTACGGTTATCAGTAATTAAGGAGGGAGCTACCGTGAGAATTCAATTCAACCTGAAAGGACCCAAGCGAAAGGAACTAGCTCAGGCGGTGAGCAGCGAACTAAATGCTCCAGTGAAGTACCTTGGTGCACCGTCCTTTGCCTATGAGGTCGGCGAATACCAAGTCGACAAAGAAGGTACTTTAGATGGTCCCGATAACAGGGAACTGGTTGCAGACCTTCAAGGACTTCACAGCTTCACTCCAGAGGATGAAGAATACGATGCGCCCTTGCCACAACCTGAACCGATCCCAGACGACATTTCGATACCCTGGGAGGTGGAGCTTGGAGGAAGGGTCAGTCCTTACAGCGATTACGATGAGCCTCCCCTTCACGATTCAGTAGCGTCTGATGAAGTTACCCAAGCTTCTTTGGCAAGCGCGATCGGTGGAGTTGTAGGAGTTTCTCCCGATTACCTAGGTGCACCCACCTATGCTTACAAAGTTGGGGACTTTCTGGTTATGCCGGATGGTGAAGTAACCTACCAAATCGATACGAATGAGGATCTGGTGAATGAAGTGATGGCGAGACTGAATGGGCAAGGCTTCGAAGTGGAACCACCAGATAAAATCACAATTGACATTCCGCTAGAAGGATTTACTAAACAGGCGATTGAGAATCTAAAGAAGCTTATTGCCAGCAAAGAATCGCTGATAAAAAAGGCGATAGGGGCAAGCGACCTTTCCATCGAGCAAACTAAAAGCACCCTGAAGTTTCCATGGTTTCCTATGGCAACGGGTGGCGAGGTTGAAGCATACGCTCAGTTGATTCATGGTCTTTGCGACCTCGCAAAGAAGCGAAAACGCATTACTGCTAAAGAGCGTCCAGTGGAAAACGAGAAGTTCACGTTCCGAGTGTTCCTGATCCAACTGGGGTTTGTGGGCGATGAGTACAAGCAGGCGAGAAAGATCCTCTTAAAGAACCTTAAAGGAAACAGCGCATTTCGGTACAAAACGGAGGTGGCTGGGAATGAATAGATTTCCCTCCAAGCAGACCGTGGAGCGCCTCCGCCACCTGTATCCAAAAGGCACAAGGGTCGAGTTGATTCGAATGAATGATCCGTACACCAAGTTGAAACCGGGCGATAGAGGCACCGTCGACTTTGTGGATGACACGGGTACGGTATTTTGTACCTGGGATTCTGGCTCTAGCCTTGGTGCTGTGTACGGTGAAGATATCATCAAAAAGCTGCAATGGTGAGGCCAATGAAGGGCATAAAGCTAGGCACGATCGTCCACTTCAGCTCCGAAGGACGGAGCGTGATCGGCACGGTGGTTCAGATGGAGTGCGGATTGTATGGGGTCCTGTCCGAGGGTGTAGATGGCCTTTATTGGCGGGATGAAAGGGCTTTGACGCCAATCGGGCTCAAGCGGAAACGCCGAACCCGGCGGAGATCAAGGCTGTAATAATAATCTGATATATCTGAAATATAGCTTGCTATTAATCCCTTCCTGAGTGATATATGTAATACCAGAAAGGGGAGGGCAAAATGAAAAAGGGCGATAGGCTGAGGACAGCATGGGATGGGAAACATTATGAGATAGCAGGTTATTGGGAGGGGAGAGTGGTCCTCTCACCACTGGATTTAGGCGAAGAACAGTGCCTCATGTTCACAAAGGGCGAAGTGGGACAGTTGCTTGCAACAGCTGAGCTAATGAGAGTGGGGTGTGAATGGTGACCAACAAGGAGATCATTATACGACAGATCCTAAATATTAGAGACAGCGGCGTTACCAACATGCTGGACGTGCGACGAGTAAAGCAGGAAGCGGATAGTCGGGGTTTTCATGAGCTGAGTGCTTACCTACACGGCCACAAAGAGGATTACTGGAATTTCATTATGACAGGTGAGATGAACGAAACCTAAGTCGGAAGAGAGCCTGCGGGGCTCTTTTCTTATGCCCATTTTTAGGAGGTGGCACTTTGCGAAAACTGAAAAACTACAAGCCAACTCGCTTTATGGCTGAGGATTCGGTCTACGACAAAGCCGCTGCCGATCATGCGGTTTCTTTTATTCAGGCACTAAAACACACCAAAGGTATCTGGTCGGGGAAGCCATTTGACTTAATTGACTGGCAAGAACAGATTGTGCGCGATGTATTTGGCGTCCTCAAACCGAACGGTTATCGGCAGTTCAATACGGCCTATGTGGAGATTCCTAAGAAAAATGGAAAGAGCGAACTTGCGGCGGCAATCGCGCTCCTTTTAACATGTGGTGATTGGGAGGAACGGGCCGAAGTCTATGGATGCGCAGCAGATCGTCAACAGGCGAGTATTGTGTTTGAGGTGGCCGCCGATATGGTGCGAATGTGCCCTGCTTTGAGCAAGAGGGTGAAGATTCTCGCATCATCTAAACGGATTATCTATCGTCCGACCAATAGCTTCTACCAAGTACTATCGGCTGAAGCATATTCCAAACACGGCTTTAACGTGCATGGAGTGGTCTTTGATGAACTTCATACTCAACCGGACCGCAGGCTCTTCGATGTTATGACGAAAGGCTCCGGAGATGCCAGAGCGCAGCCGCTCTACTTTCTTATCACGACCGCCGGTACTGATACGCAGAGCATCTGCTATGAGATACACCAAAAAGCTGAGGATATCCTCGAAGGCCGTAAAAGTGATCCGACATTCTATCCCGTAATCTATGGGGCCAAAGAGGAGGATGATTGGACAGACCCTAAGGTGTGGAAGCGGGCGAATCCCAGTCTAGGAACCACAATCAAAATCG
>DUVI01000032.1 GCA_012841065.1 Bacillota bacterium | reverse complement strand
GACTATGGCGGGAGCAGAAATGTCAAGAATCTGCGTCTTAGTAAAGCTAACTTACGCAAACTTAGACTTTGTGCGTTGCGGATTAGGCCCAGGTGCTGAGCCTACCTATCACAGACGTGTTCAAAACTAGACTCCCACAGGCAACTTCCGGTGGTGGGTATTGCCTGAGATGTCAAAATCAGGTACAATATGCTACGGCACAGAAGTTAACGTCTAACACCGCCATAACTTCGACAAGTAGTGCCAGGCCTGCAGATTTGTACTCAGATACTGCTGTCATTCTGCTGTTCATTCTGCTGTTAACACTCGAGAGAACCGGATGGCTAAAACTCAGCAAGCGCAAACTCAGGGTCATCCCAGTCCCTACGGCGCCGCGGGTCGTAAGGACTTTATTTCCCAGAGGAAAAAGTGGGGTTTGAGTTCAATGGGCCTCAGCACTAAGGGGCCACCGAGAAATATCCTGATGAAGATCAGTTCAAACAGAGGCGTGCCCGGGACATGTTCAAGGTTGGAGTGTGTGCCGAGCATGGTGTGGTGCTTACTGTACTAACGGAGGCTGACTAATCGATCGAGCGGATACAGCATACCTATATATAAATCTATATACATCATGCTTGACCTGCGGGAATGTCAGGAGTGGGGAGGATGAAACATGCACTGTATCCTAAAGCCGCTTCTTTCAGCTCTGAACCCAAAAAGCTTAAGGTTGGCAGATTTCTTGGTGCTGGCCACCGGTTTGTGGATAGGAGCCTTAGTACGTGTGCTCGCTTCAAGATTTCCGGCAAGCGAGCCTTTAGGCGATATCGCACATTGGGATATCACACGTTGCGATAGCACATGTTGTGGTCCGTGCAGGCAACCCTTCGGAATTTTGGAATTCATACCTCTCATAGGCCCTACTGTGCTCAAGCGCCGGTGCAAATATCACTGCGACAAACGGATTCAGGGGTATTTGAGTGTGGAGATTGCAACCGCCGTTGCCCTCCTGGTTCTGTACAAGCGCTATGGACTAAGCTTATCAGGCCTTCTGCACATGATGACTGCTGCGCATCTGTGCGTCCTTGCAGGCACCGATATTATGTATAGGTTGCTTCCAAACAGACTCTTGCTGTCTGCATTAGGTTTCTCGTTTCTCACGCGGATGTCCGGCCTTGTTGAACACTACATATGGAAAAATCAAGTGTGGCAAATGCGGGTGGGGCATATATGGGCGATGCGGGGTATGTGGGATATGTGGGATATGTGGGGTATGTCGGATCTGAGGGATAGCTTGCTTGACGGCTTTTGGGGCGCCAGCCTTGGTTTCGGTTTGCTTCTTGCGGTGGCTCTTGTCAAGCCAGGCGCTATGGGCGGCGGAGACGTGAAGATGGCAGGGGTGGTAGGGTTCTATCTCGGATTCCCCGCGATTGTGTTTGGGCTTGCAGTTGGATTTGTGCTGGCTGCCTTTTACACCGTTCCAATGCTCCTGTTGGGACGTCTCAAAACCACCGATACCATTCCGCTTGGAGTCTTCCTCTCGTTTGGCACCATATGGACTGTTGCCGTCCATCCTGTGTGAGTCATTATGTCCCGTCTGAAACGTCAAGGTTTCTTCTAGACAGCGTACGGACACCGCTTCTTGTCCCGGGAACTGTCAGACCCGGATATTCTTGTTTCGCCCACGTACATCCGTGCCATCGCAGTCCCCGAGGGCAGGCTTGGCTTCCAACTTGCAGGTCCAAGATCTTACATTCTGGATTTGTGGGAAGTCAGAAGGTCTTGGTTGCGTCATGCCACTAAACGGTGTGCCATCGAAACGGATACTTGCAGTAAACACGGAAGGAACTCACTCATCCATGCAGAAGTTACTGGGCAGAACTTGCCGGCCAACACCTACAGGTCAGAAGGGGATATTACGACCGGCCTTGTGGAGTAATATCCTTCATTGGCTTTAGGAAGTGATATTATCTAGGTTGCGAATTCTCGAAACTAAGTATTTTGGCACTTGAACACTGGCTCTCGTTTGTTTTCGGCGCTTCTCACTAAGCCTGGAAGCCTCTGAAAGCTCTATGGAAGCCTTTGTGGATTTATCTGAGTGGATGCCCTGACTTGAGCAGGAAACACGTAGTACAAAACACGCTATAATAAGCCTGAACACAAGAAAGGAGAATACACAGTGGATCTCACCAGATTCAAGCGGTTAGACTTGTTTCCCCGGCCTACGCCTCTTCAAGAATTGCCCAGGTTTCAGAAAGCGCTAGGATGCAAACCCCGGATTTTCATGAAACGCGACGACCTCACCCAATCAGGGCTCGGCGGCAACAAGAACCGTAAACTGGACTTCATAATGGCCGATGCGATTTCCCAGGGTTCAGACGTAGTTATCACCTTGGGTGGAGTGCAATCAAACCATTGCCGTCAAACCCTCGCGGTTGCTACACAATTGGGTATCGAGTGTCATCTGATTCTTCAGGGTGAAAAACCTGCCGTGAAGCAGGGTAACTTGTTGTACAACACTATCGTCGGGGCGAAAATCCACTTTGTGCCCGAAGACGGCGACATGGACGAGGCAGCTCGCGACCTGATTGCAGAGTTGGAGAAGCAAGACCGCAAACCTTACCTGATTCCCGTCGGCGGATCCACACCCTTGGGTGCCCTGGGTTACGTTGAGAGTACCAAGGAAGTAATAGAGCAGGCGGAACAGTTGGGTGTGAGTTTGGGCCATGCTTTCCTCGCTACCGGGTCAGCCGGCACCCAGGCAGGTGCGGAAGTCGAAGCCCGGGAAAAGTGCCCGTCCATGAAAATCCACGGAGTATCAGTGAGCCGGGATGCAGAGTCGCAGAAAAAATCAGTAGCCCAAATGACCAACCGGGTCTACGCCCTGCTCGGGGTCGACAAGACCGTCGATCCTGCCGACATTATTGTCCACGATGAATACTACGGCGGGAAATATGCGGTACCCACTGAGGCCGGAAACGACGCAATACGGTTGGTGGCGCAAATCGAAGCGATTCTGCTGGATCCCGTTTACACCGGCAAAGCCATGTCGGGCATGATTGATATGCTCCGGAAGGGGCTCCTTGATGACGCAGAAGCAGTATTGTTTTTCCATACCGGCGGATATCCGGCTGTTTTTGCGTACGCTGAGCATTTCCAGAACGGGTGAACGGTGCTACCGGGAAGTGGCTTTGATGCAGCGGCCTGCGCTGTGCCGTATGCCTGATATTTGCATAACAATTGACGCCCTTTCTGAGAGGCCCCTGTGAGGCCCTTTCCAACAGTGGACTGTTTAGGTGGGGGTTGTTTGGCTTGTCAAGACACCCCCCATCTATTAGAATGCTGTCGTTAGCTTAGCTACAGTTGGGAGAGGGGAGGGTCATTCATGGACGAACGAATTGAACTGCTCAAACAACTGACTGAGCTCCCAGGAGTATCTGGTTATGAAGATGAGGTCAGGGCATATATCAAACAACACATGACCGGGCTGGCTGAGGTTAGCAAAGACAACATTGGCAGCGTGATCTGCAAAAAGACAGGGTCTTCAGATACACCTAGGATCATGATGGCCGGTCACATGGATGAAGTGGGCATGATGGTCACCTATATCACCAAGGAAGGGTACTTGAAGTTTCAGACTCTAGGTGGCTGGTGGGAACAGGTCATGCTGGCCCAGCGCGTAGTAGTGAAGACTGCGTCAGGCGACGTTCCTGGGATCATCGGTTCGAAACCTCCTCACATACTTGACGACGAGGAAAGCGATAAAGTGGTCAAACTGGAGCAGATGTTCATCGATATCGGGGCGTCCAGCAGAGAGGATGCTGAAAGCATGGGCGTGTTGCCCGGCGATCCCGTAGTTCCGGTATCGCCCTTTCAGCAGATGAAAAACCCCAAGTACTTGATGGCCAAGGCGTGGGACAACCGGATTGGATGTGCCATCTTCATGGAAGTCATAAAAGGGCTGGCCGGTGTCGAGCACCCAAACACTGTGTATGGTGTGGGAACAGTGCAGGAAGAAGTCGGGCTTAGGGGCGCAATGACAAGCGTGGCCGCGGTAGAGCCTGATATCGGGTTTGCACTCGAAGTTGATATTGCGGGGGACATGCCTTGCGTCAAGGAGTTTGAAGCCATAGCTAAGCTTGGGAAAGGGCCAAGCATCCTGCTTTATGACAGTTTGATGATTCCCCACAGGAAACTCAGGGATTTTGTGGTGCAGACGGCCAAGGATGCCAATATCCCGCTTCAGTTTGCCTTCATGCCTGGGGGCGGCACCGACGCCGGACGTATTCACCTGTACAAGACAGGCGTGCCCAGCATCGTTATCGGCGTCCCCACAAGGTATATCCACAGTCATGTAGGTATCATTCACAGAGATGACTTCGACCAAGCAGTCGCACTAATGGTTGAGCTAGTCAAGAGGCTTGATGCAGATACAGTTGCTGAGATTAAGCGTGACTGAGTAATGAGGAGTGATAAGGCCGGCTGGCCCGGAAGAGGTTTGCAGGGCTCGGCCCAGCCTGTTCATGCCGGGTTGGAGTTGTCTGGTTTGTGAGTTCACTGAGTTGAGAGAGCTTAGGCAGTAAAGGGTCATGTGCAGCCATTTCGTGGAGTTCACTATCCCATGAGGTTGAGCCAATTGTACTGTACGGCATGGAAACCGGAAGGGAGAGTTGTGTTGTATGCAGATGCAGTGGGAAGCGGTGTCAGGAAGCCGGTCAGGAGATTAACTGGAAGTTGTTCGAGTTCATGGTGGAACGGCTTATTGAATCCGGGCAGGCGTGTTCCGGTGTCTAGGGGTAACGAGCCCGAATGAGGATAATGAACGTAATAGGCGGAATGATAGGCGCTTCTAAAGCCTTTCACGCGGGAGTGCTGAATAAATAGGATTGGCGGAATGACGGGAATAGAGCGGAACCGGGCGGATGACCGGAGCAGGTGACTCTGCGTCTTAGCGGTCTTGGCCGTGTCACTGACGGTCAGTCTGACGGAGGGTTCAAAATGACTAGAACAGGCAGACTCAATTGGGGATCTAACGGGGAACTCAGTGGAGGGCTCAGCGGAAGCACCCTCAAGATTATTGCTGCCATATCAATGCTTATAGATCATACCTTCGTGGCCATTTTCGAGCAGGGGTACATAGCCGGAAAACTATACATGCCTGGGCTTTTTACTCCGGACGGCGTGCTCAATTACAGCCATTGGGTTTGCTGGCTTGGACGTGTGATGCGGAGCATCATTGGCCGGATGGCATTTCCTATCTTTTGTTTCTTGCTTGTGCAAGGCTTCATTTATACGTCCGACAGGCGCAACTACAAGTTGAGGCTGCTTATCTTCGCCCTCTTGTCCGAAATACCTTTCAATCTGGCACTTTGGGACACGTATCATTTTGGTACATCCAATGTGCTTTTCACATTATTCTTAGGGCTTATTTCACTGGAAGCGATGGAGATGGAGCGACATCCGGTGTTGCGGGCCCTGGCGGTAGCAGGTATTGCTGTCTTGGCCCAACAGCTTGGTTCTGACTACGGGGCGTCGGGAGTGCTGCTGATAGTTGGGCTTTACCTTGCCAGGGGCGACAAGATGATGACGGTGCTTGTAGGGATGTGCGCCGTGTTTGTGTTGCCCGCGCTCAGCAACTTCATGACAGTACTTGCGTATATACCGATTGCATTCTACAACGGCAAGCGGGGCCTTAAACTGAAATATGCCTTCTACGCCTTTTATCCTGGACACCTGCTTGTGCTGTATTTTATCCGATGCCTGATGGTAAGGGGTTGAACAAGGCGTCGCAGGTTTCCCGGGGATTATATAGGTTTCGACAGCGATTTGCTGCCTGAAATGCAGATTGACTAAGGTAGAAGGCAGCATGAGGAGGGCGGACATGCTCATAAGAGTGGCAAACCTGGTGAAGCGTTATGGAGACTTGCTTGCACTGGATCATTTCAACCTGGAGGTCCGTGAGGGAGAAATAGTCGGCCTGCTCGGCCCCAACGGTTCAGGCAAGACAACAGCAATAAACTGCATTCCTACCCTGCTCAAGTACGACAAGGGCACCGTCGAGGTGTTTGGCAGGCCCATGGAGCCCAATGCATATGACATCAAGCGAAACATCGGAATCGTGTTGCAGAATGTAGCTGTCTTTGATGAACTGCGGGTGGAAGAGAACGTTGACTACTTCTGCGGGCTGTATGTTGAGGATGCGCGGATGCGCCGCCGGCTGGTTGACGAAGCCATTGACTTCGTGGGGCTCGGACAATTCCGCAAGTTTTATCCCAGAAAGCTTTCGGGAGGCTTGTTGCGCCGGCTGAACATTGCCTGCGGTATAGCTCACAAGCCGAAACTCCTTATACTTGATGAACCTACTGTAGCAGTTGACCCCCAGAGGCGGAACAGCATCCTGGAGGGCATCCGCGAGCTTAACCGGCAGGGCACTACAGTACTGTACACCTCACATTACATGGAGGAAGTGGAACAGCTGTGTACCCGTGTTGTGATCATGGACCAGGGGAAGACGTTGGCTACAGGCACAACCGAGGAACTCAAGGCGATGATCGGCCGAGGGGAAACGATCAATGTTGAAATATACATGCTGGATCCCGATGATCTTGAGCAGATTCGCTGTTTGCCCAACGTAGCCCAGGCCCACTACTCCGATGACCGGCTTACGGTGCATTTCGACGGCGGCACATATAACCTGTTGGATTTACTTGATTATCTGAAGCAAAGGGATATTCCGTTTAGCCGGGTTTATTCAGAACAGCCGACGCTCAACGACGTGTTCCTGGAGATCACCGGCAGGCATCTAAGGGACTAAGGAGGTGCCCGGGGATGTTCATGCATGTATTCAGCTACCGGTTGAAATGCCTTGTGCGAGATAGACAAACAGTGTTCTGGACGCTCCTCTTCTCTCTCTTGCTGGCGACAATGTTCTATTTCGCATTCGGCCATCTTACCTCCGACCGGGAGAGTTTTGAGCCCATCAAGAGTGCCGTGGTGGATAACCAGGCGTATCGCGAGGACACGAAGTTCCGCCAGGTGTTTGAATCCTTGTCCCAACCCGGAGACAACCAGATACTTGACCTGGTTGTAGCGGATGCCACGGAAGCACAGAGATTGCTTGAAGAAGGAGCTGTTTCGGGCATCATTACAGTGGGCGGGGAAGCCGGAATTTCAGGTGAATCTGTCGGGCTTACAGTCAGGGAGCGGGGCATACACCAAAGCATACTCAAGGCGATTCTCGATGAGTATGTGCAGACCAGCAGGACCGTGTCAAGCATTGTGGCGGACAATCCCGCTGCCTTGCGGCAGATAATCAGAGACTTGGAGAACCGCACGAGCTTCACCGAGCAGGTGTCGTTTTCCGACGCGACCCCCGACACCATGCTTGGCTTCTTCTACGCCCTCATAGCTATGGCTTGTCTTTACAGCAGTTTCTGGGGATTGCGCAACACCATTGACGTTCAAGCCGATTTGTCTGCCAGGGGAGCCAGGCGCAGTGTAGCGCCTACCCACAAGTGCAAGGTAGTAATAGCAGACGCTGCTGCGGCGCTTGTGATCAGTTTCGCAGAGGTGCTGATCCTTCTTGCGTACATGGGGCTGGCATTGAAAATCAGTTTCGGAAACCAGCTGGGTCTTGTGATCATCACATGTCTGACGGGATGTATCGCCGGTGTGTCCTGGGGTAATTTCATCGGGACCTTTGTCAGGGGGAGCGAAGGAGTAAAGACGGGGATACTCATCGGTACAAATATGGCCATGAGCTTCCTGGCAGGCCTCATGTGGGTTGATATAAAGCACATCATCGATCTCAAAGCGCCCGTGCTTTCTTACATCAACCCGGCAGCTCTGGTAGCAGACGCGCTTTACAGCTTGTATGTGTTCGATACCCACCGCAGGTTTTTCGTCAACATATGCATGTTGTGCCTGGTTTCTGCTGTGCTGTTCACAGCGAGCTTCATGCGGTTGAGGAGGGAAAGGTATGCAAGTATTTAAAGCATATTTCAAAGTGATGCGCGGCTGTGCAATGCCGCTGGTGATCAATCTTTCCGTGTTCGTGGGGCTTGCAGTGCTTTTCGCTTCTGTCGCGCCTGATGCTCTCCCTGATGGGTTTGATCCCGTGAAGTCCCCTGTTGCCGTGATAAACAGGGACGGTGATGGAGAGATCGCCCAAGGCTTGGTGGATTACCTGTCCCAGGTTTGCAGGCTGGTCCAGTATCCCGATGATGTTGATAAGCTCCAGGATGCGCTTTTCCATCGCATGGTGGAGTACATTGCCATCATCCCGGAGGGTTTCTCGAATGCCTTCATGTCAGGAGAGGAGTGCGCCATCCAAAAGGTCATCGTGCCCAATTCCACAAGCAGCCACTACGTTGACATGAGCATCAACAAATTCCTTAACACGGTAAATCTTTACCGGCAGTATGTTAAACCGGTATCCCCTGCAGGGCTTATTGCAGCGGTCATAGATGATCTGTCCGTTGATGTGCCTGTGACGCTCGAGACAGGACGCGGAATGTCAGAAGACGACCGGCCCGGGCATTCATATTACTACAGGTATTGTGCATATGGGTTGCTTGCCATGGTCACCATGGGCATAAGTTCTATCATGATGGCTTTCAACAGGCCGGATCTCCTCTTGCGCAACTGGGCAAGCCCGCTCCCGCGCCGCAGTATAAGTGTCCAGCTGGCCCTTGGCCATGGCGTATTCGCCCTGGGCTGCTGGGCAATTCTGATGCTGCTGGGCTTGGTCTTGCATGGAAGGGCACTGATTTCTTCAGGGGTTGCGGGGCTGTATGCCCTCAATACTCTCGTGTTTGCCGCAGTGTGTACCGCTATCGGGTTTGTCGTGGGCAATTCCGTAAAGAGCACCGGTGCACAAGCGGGGGCGGTGAATATAATCGCCCTGGGCATGAGCTTCTTGGGTGGGGTATTTGTACCCCAGTCAGCGATGAGTAAACAGGTGCTGGCAGTTGGGAAGTTCCTCCCCTCATATTGGTTCGTCCGGGCCAATGACGCTATATCGGGGATTTCAGTGTTTACCCTGGAACGCCTCAGCCCAATCTTAAGCAGCATCTTAATCCAACTTGGGTTTGCCGTGGCGATATTATCAGTGACGTTACTTATCAGCAAAGACAGGCCGATGTCGTCTATCTAAGCTACGTGCCGGTCTCGGGGCAGGTAGAGCAGCTCAGCTAAGGAGCTGCCTGGGGCGGCGCATTGTCGTGCGACGCGTATGTGGGAACATCACAGGTCCGGCGACGAATTGGCACAACCTATAGAGAATTTCGTGCCCATATATCGTAAAGTCAAGAGCCACGGGCTCAAGCTCAAGGCTCACCTGGGCGAATGGGGCACGGCAGATGATGTTGTACGGGGTGTGGAATTGCTTGAATTAGATGAGGTCCAACATGGGATAGCTGCAGCGGGCTCCCGGGCAGCCATGGACTTCCTGGTCGAGAACAAGATCCGCTTGAACATATGCCCGACCAGCAACGTGAAACTGGGGCGGGTGGATTCTCTCAAGCATCATCCGGTTCAGGTGCTGTTCAGGCATGGCGTAGAGGTGACCATAAACTCTGACGATCTGCTGATATTTGACAGCGACGTATCAAAAGAGTATCTGAGGCTCTACCGGAATCAGGTGTTAACCGCTGAAGAACTTGATGCCATCAGGCTGAATGGGCTGCGTCCGGTTTAGACGGGCGGTCTTGATTGCCTCTTCATCGTCCCATGTGACAATCTGTTCGGCATTTGTAAATCTCCGAACAGATGGGAAGAAATACCCATTGCACGAAATTGTTGTGAATGTTCACATATTCAGAGACGAATAATATGATACAGAAGAGTATAAGCAGAATGAAGATTGCCTTGAAGGATATGGGCCTTGCGGGTGCGAATACTTGCATATGACTGCGTATGCCATTACCTAGGCGTTATGAGACGGTATAGGCCAGAAACCGACGTTGATAGACGATGTAAGATCCGCTGATGCCGAAGTGCTTGAGTGTATCTTAGGTTCATGAGGATGAGGTGTAATGGAGGAACGTACCCAGCCCGACGAGATCGGCTATGAGACGGATGTCCCTTCGCAAGACGCATGGATTGTGGAAATCAAGACGTTAGGCGGACTGGATATCAGATTTCGTGGTAAGTCCCTGATTGAGTCATGCAGCGGCTTGCGGATCATGCTTTCTCACCTCCATTTGCGCTGTAATCTGTCGTCCTCTCGCCAGCTCTTGAACTCATCCATGTCTTCCCTGGTTCGGATGGCCTCATCAAACAGGTGAACCATCTCCATAAAACTGCGAAAAGGCAGTGATCGCTCCTGTTCCACCCAATAGAGGATCCCCTGGACAGTGTTACGTTGTGTGTACAAGACTTTAATCAAGAACGTATTGGTCCGCCGGGCGGACAGGGTCCTGCCGGGATCCTCAGCGTTTTCCATGAACGCTTCCCTCCTGTTGTGTGCTACCTCTAATTGCCGCCTGTTTACCCATTACCAACCCTGTGCACTAAACCCAGTAAAACAAAGGCCGGTTGCATCCGGTGGACAGATGGGTTTTACGGAAAGCACATAAGCGTAGGATTTGTGAACGTTTGCGTTACAAATGAGTTACATGGATGAGGGAAGTGATAGGAGAAGAAAAAAAGCACCGGGTGACCCGGTGGCTACCACTTGGTGAGAAGATACATTTGCTAGCCCGCCATTGCGGCCGGCTTGGCAATGATGATGCTGATTGGCGCTGGCATGCATGGTGTGGTCTTGGCTCAAGCAAGTGGACCTTCCGGCCAAACCGGTGAACTGGCGCCTACGAGCGATGCTGGTGATGATACACAACCTATCAGCTCGCCGGATCCTGACGGTCCGGATACTCCAACAGACCCTGAAGGTCCGGTAGACAAGGGAGAAGATGCGGAACCCGAAGTACCGGCAACTCCGGATGAACCTGAAGGCCCGCAGGAACCCGGAGAACCAAACGAGCCCGGAGCCCCGGACGTTCCTGGAGAGCCTGGAGATCCGGAAGAGCCTGTGGAACCGGAAGAACCCGAGGAGCCTGAACCGCAAGAGCCTGAAGAGCCGGTAGATCCTGAGGAGCCGGAACCGCCAGGTACTCCGGAGGAACCTGAACATCCGCAAGCGCCTGGAGAACCGGACGATCCGGCCAGGGAAGCCCCGGCAGAAGCGCCGGCAGACCAGGTTGCGCCGGAGCCAGGTTTGGATGTAACTATCACCACTCATAGATCAGGGTATGAAGCAGGAGATACAGTCCGCCTGACTGTAACCGTGACAAACTCAGGCACGGCCGACTTGTCGGACGTGAGGGTCTGGGTACCCTTGGCAGGCTTGGATGTTTCAGTTCCGTCCATTGCCCCCGGTGAAGAAGCTGTGATTCCGGCAAGCTTCAGAATCCCCTCTGACTTCCATATGGGTTACATCGGCGTGGGGGCATATGCTGAATGCCAATACGGGGACATCTCCGTGAGCAGCAGCGATGCGGCGTTGGTTGTGGTCGATGAAGAGGTGACCAACCAGGATTTCAAAGAGTGCGGATTACTGCCTTTACCTGCAGATT
Source organism: Bacillota bacterium (assembly GCA_012841065.1). GTDB lineage: Bacteria > Bacillota > Sulfobacillia > Fermentithermobacillales > Fermentithermobacillaceae > DTU015. The sequence goes on along the minus strand of DUVI01000032.1, from coordinate 54,763 downwards.
GGCAGTCAGTTGTTCCCCTGGATGTAATCCCGAGTCTCGATGAAGACACTGTTGCTGAGCTGCGTGAGGAGCAATTGAGTCAAGCGGCTGGGCACCACATGAAGGGTGCGTCGCCTGGTCCGTTCAGCCTGTCTGAGTATCCCGATACTATCGAGGTCTCAAAGGATGCCGAACGGGTCCAGGGATGCCGGCTTTATGAGGTTACCCTAGGGATAACCGGTTCCGTTCCCGAAGTGCCCCTGGATGTGATCCTGGTAATCGACCGGTCGGGCAGCATGGGATCTGGGACTAATTCATCGATGCATTACGCCAAAGGAGCAGCAAAACAATTTGCCCAACAAGTGCTTGAGGCCAATTTGAGGGCAAGCTGGACTGGTGGTTCATCATACCGAGATTAATTGGCGACCTTTACACTGACACAACCATCGATATCGGTTTTTCAAACAATGTGGCTCAAGTAAACGACGCAATCGACGACCTTGTAGCTGATGGAGGTACCAACACACAAGCCGGGTTCATCCGGGCAAGGAACTTGATGCAAGCAGACGGGCGGGGCGGGGCCAACAAAGTCATCGTTTTCCTGACCGATGGTGTCCCCACAGTCAGCATAGACAGGGAATATGGCCCAAGCGAACCCCGGCAGCACAACAACCACACCCGCGCGGCTTATCAAGCCGGCCAAAGCTGTCACGACCTTGGCTACCAGGTGTATACTGTAGCCCTTTTGAAGGATGTGCCTCAAAGATCCCTATCAGTGGCCCAGGATACCATGCGGCGGGCCCAGAATGCTGGGTACTACGAGACTTTTGATGCCCCTGATCTCACTGGAATATATGAGGAAATCGTAGAAGAACTCCTGTACTCGGCCAAAGGAGCCGTGATTACTGATCAGATTCCATTGGATAAGTTCGAATTTGTGAGATTCGAAGGAGACCCTTCGCAGGGGCAGGCGGAATACGATGAATCCACCGGGCTCATCACTTGGAACGTGGGTGATGTAACAACCGGGGCTACCTTGAGCTACGTGATCCGCGCCAAGGCGGATTTTGGAGAGGGCACGGACGTTCCCACCAACGATTGGGCCAAACTTGACTACACCGATGTCAACGGAAACCCTCAAACCAAGCATTTCCCTGTGCCAACAGTTGATGTGCCGCCGCCGCTGACGGTAGATGCAGGTGAAGACAGGACAATTCCATACGGAGACGGCACTACATTAGGCGGTAATCCTACCGCAACCGGAGGCACCGGGCCTTACACCTACCTGTGGACATGCGACACCGATCCAGGATGGTCAGCCGACGTACCCAACCCGTCGGTATATCCTGACACTACTACCAGATACACTGTCACGGTTACCGACCAATACGGTTGTTCCAAGTCAGATGATGTCTTGGTGACCGTCCTCACCGGTTCAATTACCGTCACCAAGCATGTAGAAGCAGGGGACAAATATAAGAAGTTCACCATTTATGTAGAAGGCGAAGACGGCAAACTCTGGAGCATGAGGTTAGCTCATGGAGAGTCTGCAACTATTAGCGGCCTGAAGGCGAATGACTACCGCTGTACCATCAGGGAAGTGGTGCCCATGGACTACAGACTGGAGGGTATTGAGCCGTCTTCAGTAGTCATCACCGCTGACACCCTTGCACACGAGGTTGCCGTTACCAACCGCAAAGTCAACGATTCTTGGTTCCGGGATTGGGACGAAGAAGAGAACACTTTCTACTTGGACTTCTGGGAAGCACCAGGGCCCGACGACAAGCAAGGCGTTGATGGTTTCGTCCAGGATGCTGTATTGCCCAAGGCGCCTGAAGTGGTACTTGACCCCGGACTTGGCGATGAGTCCCGGGATGAGAGCGAGTCTCGTGATGATGAGTGACGGATGACGGCAACTGCAACTGTGGTTCTCTCCAACATGTGTGGTTGCCACCAGAACTGATCAGAACTGTAGGAAGGTGAAACTAAGGTGAATTCCGGCCGCCTGAAAGAAGTAGGGGCATACGTTACTAAGTCCGTTACGGGATTGCTGACCGCTGTGGCCTTGCTCCTGGTGTTCTTCTTGCTGCAGAGCAAGGTTGCTGGTACAGAACCTGCTATAGCAGGCCATAAAATCTACATAGTCATGAGCGGCAGTATGGAGCCTGCCCTGAAAGTGGGCAGCATAGTGGTGGTAAAGCCCCTTGATCCAGAGGAAATCCGGCCGGGAGACATTATCACTTTCCGCAGTGAGCACAATTCAAGCGTAACCACCCACCGCGTAAACCGCGTCGGGGCTGATGAAAATGGTCTTCTGTTCTACACCATAGGCGATGCAAATGAGGTTGAAGATCCAAGTCCGGTTGAACCGCGCCACTTGATCGGCAACGTGGTTCTAACAGTGCCCTATGTGGGCTATCTGTTTGCCTACGCCCGCACGCCGCAAGGTGCAAGAACCTTGTTTGGTTTGGCGGTGTTAGTGGTTGCGGGAGAACTTGTGTATAACTTCATGACCGGCAAGAAGCAGAGCAGACGGGCGGCCACTGAGGCCAACGCAGAGTCGCCTCCGGAGAGCCGATTGTAAAAGGGGGGATTGAGGCAGCGCAGCGGATTCACTCCATCAACCGTTTTGATGACAGATTTGAATTCCAGATCATGTAAGGAGGAAAAGCAAACATGAAGAGAAGCATCCCGATTGGTCTGTTAGTAGTTTCACTGGTGGCGTTGTTTGTGCTCGGTGGCACCCTGGCGTGGTTCACTGCCGATGCGGAAGCGCTCAATAAGTTTACCACCGGCAATGTGGATATCGAGGTCAACGAAGATCTTGATGATGATCCGAACAACTGGGCTCCGGGTATCACGAAGAAGAAACAGGTTAGTGTAGAGAACACAGGCAGCTTGCCCGTATTTGTCCGCGTGCAGTTGACACCGGTGTGGGGCGCGATGGACGGAGAAGTCTTCTACGAAGACGAAGAACTAGGCATTGATAACGTTATCTTCAACGTAAATACAGAGGATTGGGTGAAGTCCGGCGATTGGTACTACTATAAGGGTGTGCTTGAACCAGAAGGTGAAACACCGCTTCTGTTGTCCTCCGTGACTTTGGATGGCTCGCTTACCGGCAACGACTATCGAGACAAGATCCTCAAAATATTCGTCAATGCCGAAGCAATCCAGGCTGATCCTATCGAGGCTGCAAAGGACGCGTGGGGCTTGGATGAACAACTGCCCTTTGAGTTGGATTAATCACCGTTTCAGTGATCGCTTGGCATCGATTAGTGTGTGAAGCGCAGGGATATCGGTAGTTCCTGCGGGTGGTAGTAAAGGCAAAATAATGGGGGCCGGGTTCAATGGTTACCCGGGCCCGGCCCTACGGAAGAAGAGTCTTCCACGAGAAGAAGGGAGGGTAGCCGCAATGAAAAACGCAATCACTGTACTGGCGTGCGCATTCATTATCCTGGCGTTGATAGCCGGTCCGGCTTTCGCTCAGCAGCAGTCAGATCTGGAGCTAGTAGGGGATGCACGCGGCTTGCTCCTTGTACCTGAGGGTAAGAAGTTGTTTGACCTGAATAATATGAACCCGGGTGTTCCGTCGGATGCGACCATTTCGGTCCGCAACAGCTACTCAAGACGGTTCGATCTCTGGCTAAAGGCTGAGGACTACACAGCCGGGGAGCCCAACCTGCTGGAAAAACTCAACCTTACAGTCACCTACAAAGGCAAAGAGCTATACAGCGGGCCTGTGGCTGGCTTTGCCGAGAACAGTATATATCTAGGCCGGATTTATCCCGGTGAAAGCGGCGAACTCATAGCTACCGTAGAGCTTCCCGGCGCTGAGACAGACAACGCCTTCCAGGATGTAACCGGTAGCGTGAAATGGGTCTTCACTGCCCAGGCCGCCAAGCCGCCTGACGAGGATCCCCCAGAGGAACCACCCGAGGAACCACCTGAGGAGGAACCTCCGGTTGAACCCCCGGAAGAAGAACCTCCTGAGGAGGTAGAATTGCCTCCTGAAGAAGAGGTACCTTTGACACCACCTCCTGACGAGGAGCCTGTCATGCCTAAGACAGGTGAGGAACCACCTTATCCGTACTACGTGTTAGGAGGATTGGCGTTGCTGGCAGGCGTAAGCTTGGCCGGTTCGCGCAGACGCCGGTAATTCCAAAGTGAACTGTGTTTGACTACAAGCTGCACGGGCCATCCTGGGCAGCTTGTAGTCATGGAAGGACAGAAAGGACTGGATGCTTGTGAGGCGGGGCATTGCATTCTTCTTTATAATCCTGGGCCTTTGTCTGCTGGCTTATCCGACGGTGCGCAGCAGATATTTCGACTACCGCCAGCAGCAGCTTCTGGCGATGTGGGACGAGTTCAACTCTTCCAGATCACAGCCGGCGTCCTCGGCCTCCCAGGAGGGTATTTCCGGTCAAGACGAGCAGATCGGCACTTCCGGAGGCCCTTCAACTGAGGAATCAGGTTCTTCAAGCTACCATGACCCTGCCTTGGAGCAGTTCATCCTTGAGAACATGGAAGGCGTGCTTACCATCAAGAAGATCGATCTCAAAATACCGGTGCTAAAGGAAGACACTGAAGAGAACCTGAACATATCCGTAGCTCATGTGGCGGGCACATCAGGTCCGGGAGAAGCCGGGAACTACGTGATTGCCGGCCACCGTATGCGTGCCTACGGTAGGCACTTCAACCGCCTGCATGAGGTAGCCGTAGATGATGAAATCCAATTCACGGGCCTGGAAGGCGAGACTTATGTGTACCGAGTATTTGAGGTTTTGGTAGTCAACCCCGAAGACACGTGGGTATTGCAACCCTCAGGGGAAGATAAGCTGATTACCCTGGTTACGTGCGACTACAGTCAAAAGCCGTCAGTGCGGCTTATAGTAAGAGGCAAGCTGGTGGAGGAAGGCGCCGCACACGACGGTCCCCGGTGAATTTGAGATTTATTCGTTGCCACTGAAAATTAACACACCCGTTGCATATCTCAGATTCATTTGATAAAATTCCTTTCAATATCCAACGAAGGATATTTTGTATAAGGAAGGGTACCTTAGGGTTCCGTTTCAGAACGCAGTTCTGAAAGCCTGGACCGAGCGGTACTAGCTTTGAAGGCGCAAAGCACACCGTGGGTGGAAAATACCCGAGCGGCAAGTTCCTTACAGCAAATTTTTGCTTAAGATTGTTCGCTTGTCGTCCGGGTTTTTGTTTTGTCCGGACGCGTGAAACGGGGGTGATAACAGTGGGGATTACCAGGACGCCAGTACGCCCTGTGGTTCTTGCGGGCGTCCGAATAATGGCGAAAGAGGGAAGAGGCAGGGAAACCTGGTCTACTGGTTTCGGGTACTCCGTGTATTCCAGGAGCTAGGTTCATCGTCTGATACCTCCCTGCTAAAGCCTTGGCAATTTGCGTCCAGGGTTCCTTCTTCCATCTTTGTCTTGTAACTCACTTGTTCAGGCTGTTTGAATGACGCCTGTGTGAGTGTGACTCGGTCCGACTGAGAGCGGCAGATGCTCAAATCGAGCGGATTCAGATTCTGCTTATCACCAGATTCCAGACGCACTGTGTTCGCATGTCAATTGGCAGTGATCGCTGGATACCCGTATGGGTTTCAGCTCATAGCGGCGGTATCCCGTGCAGGGACGTGGGATCACATGTGTGAGGGTTAGCCGCTTTCATACGAGATGCCTTATATATGTTCAAGACCAACAGGGAGGGAACGTCATAAATGAAGTTCATGAACTATCTGTTTGACTCAAACAAGAACCACAGCGACAGCAAGGGCAAGAGGTTTCGGATTCGGAGTATGCGTACCGTCAGCATTGCAGTGCTATTGGCCGCTGCCATGTTCTTGGTTGGTTGCTCGGGCTCAAGGTCTGAGGGGCCCTCAGGTGAGGCTGACGGCGTCGATAAGGTAATCAAGATAGGCATGGTCGGGCCGCTTACAGGCGACTACGCCACATACGGACAAAGTGTGAGAAACGGTGTCCAGACAGCTATCGACGAGATTAACGCAGACGGCGGCGTTAACGGATATACTCTCCAGCTGATTGCCGAGGACAGCAGAGGTGAATCGACCGAAGCTGCCAACGCAATTCAAAAACTCATTGACCAGGACAGAGTAACCGCAATTGTAGGAGCAGTGCTGAGCGGCGAGACTGCCACAGTCGCTCCCATCGCTCAGGATTCAGGAGTCCTAATGGTTACCCCGTCATCCACTGCTCCTGGGTTGACAGATATAGGTGATTACATCTTCCGCAACGTTATCACCGACGATGTGCAGGCCCAGCAGATGGCCGAGTATGCTGTTTCCGAGCTAGGCTTCAACAAGCTCGCAGTGATTTACGCCAACAATGACTACGGTGTTGCCCTGAAAGACAATTTCACTGCCAAAGCTCAAGAACTGGGCGCCTCAATTGTGGGAACCGAGTCGTACCTCGACGGAGACGAGGACTTCAGGGCCCAGCTTACCAAGATCGGCGATGAAATTGAGGCACTGTATATTGCAGGCTATTACACTGAAGCCGCCAAGATAGCCCAGCAGGCCAGAAGGCAAGGTATAGAGGCAATATTCCTCGGCGCTGATGGCTTCTATTCAGAAAAACTTGTTGAACTTGGTGGCGATGCAGTTGAGGGTGCGGCATTCACTGCCGGGTTTTACTCAGGCGATGAGGTAGAAGCCGTTCAAGCCTTCGTGTCAAGTTACAAGCAGAAGTATTCACAAGAGCCTGACATGTTCGCTGCAAACGCCTACGACACTATGAAGATAGTGGCGCAAGCTCTGGCTAAGGCAGGCAACGACAGAGCAGCCCTCAAGGATGAAATGGCTGCTATCAAAGATTTTCCGGGAGTTACCGGCACGACGTCCTTTGATGCCAAGGGCGAAGCGGTGAAAGACGTCCTTATTCTCAAGATTGAGAACGGGACGTTCGTCAGGGCTAGCTAGCAGCGCCAAAGCAGCGACGGGCTAAGGATTGACTTAGTGCAGCGTACCAGGCAAACAACGGGGTGGGAGCAGATGGTCTCTTTTGGCTGAACTCCGGCCGGACCTTGGTTGGACTTCGGCTGAACTCCGGGTGGGACTTCACCTAACTGAGCCGTGTCTGCTCCCCACCCTGCCTGCTTGGACTTAGGCGGAGGTGTGAGATTTGCTACAGCAAGTTGTAAACGGACTCACCCTGGGCAGTTCTTATGCACTGATTGCCCTGGGATACACCATGGTATACGGCGTATTACGCCTCATCAATTTTGCCCACGGCGAAATATACATGGTAGGCGCCTTCATAGGGCTTATGACGTCTCAAACAGCGGGGCTTCCCTTTGCTGCCGCCATGGTCGTGGCAATGGCAGGGGCGGCACTTGTCGGTGTTGTCGTTGAGAAGATCGCATACAGGCCGCTGAGAAAAGCTCCCCGCCTCGCAGTGCTTATCAGCGCAATAGGTATGTCAATATTCCTGCGCAACCTTGCCCTTGCCTTGATGGGGCCCCAGACAAGGGCTTTTCCGATTCCCTTTGAAGTGAAACGGCTTAACCTCGGCAGATTGCGTATAAACTCGTTCGATGTGCTGATTCTGCTCACAAGTGTGGGCTTGATGATCGCGCTTCATTTTTTGGTCCAGAAGACCAAGATAGGCAAAGCCATGAGGGCGGCGGCGGAAGATAAAGAAACTGCAAGCTTAATGGGGATAAGTGTTAACCGTGTAATTGCTTTTACCTTTGCAATTGGCTCCGCCTTGGCCGCAGCAGCGGGAGTCTTAATAGGAATGAACTTCAACGCAGTGGATCCGTCTATGGGCATGATGCCGGGGCTCAAAGGGTTTACAGCTGCTGTGTTGGGAGGCGTCGGGAGTATCCCCGGAGCCATGTTGGGCGGCATTCTCTTGGGCATGGCCGAGGTTATGGGGATTGCTCTCCTCAAGTCAGAGTGGAGAGACGCCATTGCTTTCGGGATACTGGCCTTGGTGCTGCTTGTGAAGCCGTCGGGGATACTTGGGCGAAATTTGCAGGAGAAGGTGTAAATGATGATCAGTCCGTATTATTACCAGCTACTGGTGATCGCCAGCATAAACGTGATAATGGCGCTGAGCCTCAATTTGGTTACAGGGTGTGCTGGGCAGCTGTCCCTGGGACACGCGGCGTTTATGGGAATTGGGGCATATACTGCAGGGATCCTCACGTCGGTTTATGGTCTGTCCTTTGCCGTGGCGCTCATCGCAGGCGGAGCAATGGCTGCGCTCTTCGGGCTGCTGGTGGGGCTTCCCACGTTGAGGCTCAAAGGAGATTATCTTGCCATTGCTACCCTGGGTTTTGGAGAGATTATCCGTGTGTCCATCCTCAATATGAAAGTAACAGGCGGGCCGTTCGGCCTCAGGGGGATATCCAAGCAGACTAACCTTACCATTGCGGCAATTGCTGCTGTCTTGGTGTACTGGACAATGACGCGTCTGATGAACTCACGCTTCGGGCGGGCACTTACTGCCATCCGCGAGGACGAAGTTGCCGCCGTCGCAATGGGCATCGACGTTACCCGCCACAAGGTGCTTGCCTTTGTGATAAGCGCGGCATGGGCCGGGATTGCAGGAGGGCTTTTCGCCCACTGGTTCAGGTACTTGCACCCGTCTTCTTTTGCTTTCAGCGCCTCAGTGGAAATCCTCAGCATGGTGGTTTTGGGGGGCATGGGAAGCCTGGAGGGCCCGGTTATCGGCGCGGCAGTACTGACCTATGCGCCTGAGCTTCTCCGTGGGGTTTCCGATTTCGTATCCCAGCACCGCATGATGTTCTACGGGGCGTTGCTGGTAGTCATGATGCTGGTGCGTCCCCAGGGGCTGGTGGGGACGGGGCTAAATGGCCTTCGTGTCTCCAAGTTCCGCAGATCTCGTGGGCTTGAGCAGTCCGGGATTGACATGGTACGCCGCCGGTTTGCTTCAGCAATGAAAAGAGCGCAGCGGAAAGGTTCACCAAGTCCATGTGTCGTGAATGAGCAGTTGGCCGATTTGGCTGTAAGGTCCGGTGCCGGTTCAAGCGGTACTGGTGTGGCAGGCGGAGGAGGGGAAGAACATGCCGGTTCTTGAGTTGAGGAATGTGAGCAAGTCATTCGGAGGGATAGCCGCGGTACGTGAGGTCAGCTTGTCCATAGAACAGGGTGCCATCTTGGGTTTAATAGGCCCCAACGGTGCAGGTAAGACAACATTGTTTAACCTGGTAACCGGCATATACACTCCTGATTCCGGGGAGATACTTTTTGGCGGCCGTGACCTGGCTACCCTGCGGCCTCACGAGATTACCGATTCGGGCCTTGCCCGCACTTTCCAAAATATCAGGCTCTTCGGTCAGATGACTGTGCTTGAAAACGTGATGATAGGCAGGCATTGCCGCACAAAAGCAGGAGTCTTAGGTGCCATCTTAGGTATTCCCGGTGTGAGAAAAGAAGAGGCGGAGACCCGGAAACGGTGCCTGGAACTCTTGGATTTCGTCGGACTGGACGTCGATCCTGATGAAAAGGCGTCGAACCTTTCGTACGGCCAGCAGAGACAGCTCGAGATCGCAAGGGCACTGGCCACCGATCCTGAACTCCTCCTGCTTGATGAGCCGGCCGCAGGCATGAATCCTCAGGAAACAAACGAGACTACAGAGCTCATAAGGCGCATCAGGGATGCAGGCAAGACCATTCTGCTCATAGAGCACGATATGAAAATGGTCATGGGTATGGCAGACAGGGTGGCAGTCTTGGACCATGGGGTGAAGATTGCTGAAGGGACGCCGGAGGAAGTCCAGAGAGACCCGGCAGTTATAAGGGCGTACTTGGGAGATGAAGCTAATGTTGTCGCTTAAAAATGTTGTAACTTGCTATGGAACGATAAGGGCGCTCAAGGGACTGTCAATAGACGTCGGTCAGGGTGAGATCGTGGCTCTGATCGGCGCTAATGGGGCCGGGAAGACCACAACGCTCAAGACTATCTCCGGGCTTCTGACTCCTTCCGAGGGAGAGATTACGTTTGATGGCGTGAACATAACCCGCTGCAATCCTGAAGACATCGTCAAAATGGGCATCTCCCACGTACCCGAAGGGCGGAGGGTGTTTTCCCGTATGACCGTTATGGAGAACTTGGAACTGGGTGCATATTCCCGGTCAGGGAGAGGGCAGGGCAGACAGCAGATTCACGACGATTTGGACAAGGTGTTTTCGCTGTTTCCGCAGCTAAAGGGGAGGGAAAAGCAGCTGGCAGGCACTCTGAGCGGCGGAGAGCAGCAAATGCTTGCTATGGGGCGTGCGCTTATGTCCAGGCCCAAGATGTTGCTCTTGGACGAGCCTTCCATGGGGCTTGCGCCCATGATCGTGAAGGATGTTTTCCGGATCATAGAGGAGATTAACTGTGATGGCACTACCGTATTGCTCGTGGAGCAGAATGCTCACTTGGCACTCAACACCGCTTCACGCGCTTACGTGCTTGAGACCGGTAAAGTGGTGCTCCACGGTGAGTCACGCGACTTGCTGGGCAATGACCAGGTGCGCCAGGCTTACCTGGGGGAATAGGGGAATGATTTCCTTTGCCGCACTGTTGCCGGTTGCTTTATGTATTGATGGTACCAAGTGGCATACATGATGCGCCACTCGGTCTGGTTTTGTCTTGGGCTAGGCGTGTAATGGCGCACGAGATGCACCAATCTGGTTCCTCTCTTCGGGCTCACGGCCCTCAATGGTGCACGTGGTGCACCATATTTGTCCTTTTTGGCAGGATGGCGGCGCTGAATGGTGCCTCTGGTGCACCATTTTGGCTCTTTTTCGTGGGATGGCGGCACTGAATGGTGCCTCTGGTGCACCATTTTTGTCCTTTTTGCAGGATGGCGGCATCGAATGGTGCACGTGGTGCACCATATTTGTCCTTTTTGGCAGGATGGTTGTGCCGAATGGCGCACGTGGTGCACCATTTTGGCTCTTTTTCATGGGATGGCGGCGCTGAATGGTGCCTCTGGTGCACCATTTTTGTCCTTTTTTGCGGGATGGTTGTGCCGAATGGCGCACGTGGTGCACCATTTTGGCTCTTTTTCGTGGGATGGTTGTGCCGAATGGCGCACATGGTGCACCAATTCAGCCGCTTCTTGGGGACGCGGTGGCCGCAGACGCATCAGCCAAGCACTTCTGATGCCTTATCGTTCCTGGCACCGGTGTTACCTCATTGCCTGCCAAGACGTATATATCCAGCAGAATGTGTCAGAGCCACGTGCCTGGTGCCATTTCGGAGAACCGCTACCGAGACCTGAGAGGAGATGAACGATTTGATCCGGGCTGATGGACTAACCAAGAAGTACGGAGCACTGACTGCCGTCAGTGACCTCACGTTATCAGTGGGTCCAGGTGAGATTTTCGGGTTCCTGGGGCCCAACGGTTCAGGCAAAACCACCACCATAAAGATGTTGTGCGGGCTTTTGTCGCCCACCTCAGGGCAGGCAAAGATATGTGGCGTTGATATCCATGAAAAACCAGTGGAAGCCAAGGCAATGATAGGTTACGTTCCCGACACTCCCAATGTCTACGATACGTTGAGCGCCAGGGAGCTTCTGCAGTTCGTGGCTGACCTACGGAAGATGGACCGTAAGAAAGCCGCTGACCGCATGGATGAGCTTCTTTATATCTTTGAGCTCAGGGACAGGCAAGATGAACTTCTGTCAAACTTTTCGCATGGAATGCGGCAGAAGGTATGTATCTCAGCGGCGCTTCTGGACGAACCCAAAGTGCTGTTCTTAGACGAGCCTACTGTAGGCCTGGATCCAAAAAGCGCCCGGCTGGTCAAAGAAGTGCTAAGGCAGTATGCCCAGGGCGGACGGGCTGTTTTCATGTCAACCCACATCTTGGAGATCGCTGAGGGGATGTGTGACCGGGTAGGGATCATTCACAAGGGGCACCTTATCGCTGAAGGTAGCGTCGATGACCTCAGGCAACGAGTTCTTCCTGGTGCAAGCGAAGACGCGTCCCTTGAGGACCTTTTCCTAAAACTTACTGGAGGCGATGAGTATGAAGAACTCGTCAGACATTTGGGGTCTAATACTGATAGCCGAAGGATCGAGTAAGGCTCCTCCTGGCATGGCATATCCGGACTGAAGAAGGTGATGGTATGAACTATATATGGATGATACTTAAGCTCGACCTTATATCGGTGCTAAACAAGAGAAAGGCCGCTACCAAGGACAGAATTAAGTTGGTGCTTCTGCCTGTTTTGTGGCTTGCCTTGGCCGGTGCCGTTTACTACGGTGCACGTTATGTTTTCGGCTCCATTGAGTCCCATCTTGCTCCGGTTCCGGGAATGGCTGACGCCGTGGCTGTCCAACTACTCAACGGGCTGGCTACCTACGTCATAGTGTTCGTATTCCTTAGTTGATTTCAGACTACCTTCCGGATCATATACGAATCCGATGATATCGGGTTCCTACTCTCCCAGCCAGTTCCGTCTCGCGCGGTGTTTGCGACCAAGTTCATCACCGCTTATGCTTCTATATTGCCTATGGTGTTGGTGTTTGGAGCTTCTACCTGGTTTGCATGGGGTTCGGTTAACCGGGCAGGGCTTGGGTTTTATGTGATGGTGATATTGTCGTTCATGCTTTTGTTGCTTGTGGTATACGGGGCGGTTACATTGCTGCTGCTGCTTGCAATGAGGTACTTGCCTGGCGCCAAGCTAAAGCGCCTTTTCGTCGCCATCGCAGCTATTTTGGGCATGTTGATAGTGCTTTTCTCTAAGATGACAAGTACCAAGATCTCTGCAAGCGAGGATCCTATGGAACTGCTGAGCCAGATCGAGCCCCTCAACCTTACCGGGAGATGGTATCTTCCTACCACATGGTCAGTGAACTCGATACTGGGTATGTTGGACAGGTTTGATGTAAGCACTTCCCAATATGTTGTGCCCCTGGCGTGTGCTGCTCTAGTCGTTGTCTGGCTTGCAGTGACAGTGTCGGCCAGGTGGTATTTTGCAGGATGGGCGTCTGGCCTGGAAGGAAGCTCAGCTGCAACCGGGGGTGTGAGAAGGGCCGCCCGGAAGCCCAAATCGTCAGGCGCTTCACGAGCTTGGGGACATACCACCAGAATGCAGGGGGCGTTTTGGACTATCTTGCGTAAAGATGTGAAACTGCTTTTCCGGGATCCGGTGCTGTGGTACTGTCTGGGAACAAGCACTATGGGGTTGGGGTTTTTCGTGTATAACTTAGTACGTGGATGGGGTGGGGGCGAATATTCTGCAGCCGCTCAAAGCTTCTTGTCTATCCTTAGTGTGATGATGGTGAGTATCATGGGGGCAGTGGTCGGAGGCCAGACCGGGGGCGTTTCTATGAGCAGGGAAGGTTCGTCTTTTTGGCTGTTGCAGGCTAATCCTGTTGACGGCAGGGATCTGTTTTGTGCCAAACTCGCTTACGCTGTGCTCCCGGGCATTCTATTGAGCGTGCCCTTCTTCGTTGCTCTGGAACTTACCCGGTTACCCCTGTATCCTCTATGGCGCAACCTCCTGATAGCTGGGTCAATTTCCACAATAATTGGCTTATGTCAGATCCTGCTCGATGCTTATTTCCCGGATTTCTCCATAAGGATAGAGCTTGCCTTGTCCAAGGGGGCAAAAGGGACCGGCAAATTCATCACAGTGCTCTTGGCCGGGATGGGCGTGGCCATAGCCCTATCTGTGCTACTGATGGCCCCTTCTGTATTGGTAACCATAGGTATCTACCCTCAATCTTCCCTGGCGAGGTTGAATGCGGTTGCCCACGGGGGATTGGCGGTATTTGCTCTTTTCATGGCGTATCTGGGCAACCGTGTTGGCGCAAGGCAAGCCGGGCGACTTCTCAAGCCAGACTGATTCTCCTGGCCCCAATGTTCGTTAAGGCAGGTTGGCGCTAGTAGAAGATATCTCTGCAGCAAGGTAAACGCACAGGTTCTTGCCTGCACATCCAACGGAACCAGGCAAAGAGGAGTTCCGATTGGTTTGTGGTATATGGTGTCTTGTACGCGGCATCTTACGACGCCGGTTGCGATAAACGTATAGACAGGGAGAAATCAGGGGGCCGCCCTCATGGCCTGCAAGAAAAAACGGGGGAGGAGCATGTGTGACACTTTCTATATGAGGAGAACTGACGGTACCACCAGGTTTTTTGCCAAGAACAGCGACCGCGACCCAAACGAACCTCAGTACATGCTGTATGTACGCGCAGGTTCTGTGAGTACTCCCCAAACATATGTGGAAATGCCTTCCTATGAGGTAAAGCATGACGTGTGGCTCTCCAAGCCCGCATGGATGTGGGGCGCTGAAATGGGTGTCAACAGCCGGGGAGTTTGCATCGGCAACCAGGCAACGTTTAACAGGGCTCGGGTAGATAAGATGGGAGTTCTGGGCATGGACCACTTAAGGGCAGCTTTGGAGCTTGCCTCAACTGCCCGGGAGGCGCTTGAGATCATCATGCAGAACACCCAACGCTTTGGGCAGGGAGGCAATGGGGGCTATGAAAATCCCCTCTATTATCACAACAGTTATCTAATCATGGATCCCAACGAAGGATATGTATTGGAGACAGTTGATCGCCATTACGCTTACAAAATGCTGGTCAGCAACTACAACATCAGCAACAAAGTGTCGCTTAAAGATGATTTCGATGGGATTTCGCCGGAACTGCAAGGTAGGGTAACCAATTTCGAGCGGCACTTCATAAATCCCATAGTGTCCTACTTTGCCGGGGCGTATCACCGGGAAAGCCGTGGGCGGGAGCTTATGCGACGCAATAATCTCGACCTGGCCGGTGCAATTGAAGTGTTGCGGGACAGGCATACAGACTGTGTGGCATCGATGAGAAACATCGGGATGGTAGCGGGAGGGCTGGTGAGTTCGCAGGCGACCGCTTCCATGATTTACGATTACGATGCAGGGCTGATATGGTACACAGAAGGCCCATGTCCCGAGATCCAGCTCTTTAAGCCCCTCAAGTTTGACTACCGCAACGTCTTGCCCTACAGCGGATCACACGGCAACGAATCGCCTGGCAGCGCATCATACGTCGGCGGATCACCTGGTAACGAAGCACCCGGCAGCGAAGCCCCCGGCAGCGAAGCACCAGGCCAGGGCAAAATCACCCGGTCCGGCGGCAAGGCCACGTCTTGTGCCGGTCAATCATCCTGTGAAATGTCAGGCGAAAAAGAAGGTATTCGGCGATGGAAGTATAATAACTTACTGTTCAGGGCTGTGCTTAAGGACTATGATATTAATGTGGCTAAGCTTCGCCCTGTACTAAGGGAATACCAGGACCGGCTGTTTGAGTTGGCGAAGCGCGTGGACGGGGTAGAGCTTTGCCGTCAGGCACAAGCAGTTAATGCAGAGTATGTGCAACACACCCTGAAGCTGGTGGGTGATGGTCCGTTCAAAGGAAGCTGGCAGTTTAAGAGGTATTGGCGCAAACAAAACGAAGCGCTGGCCCGGAAAGAAGGTGATGGCGAACTAAAGGAACTCTACCGGCAATATTTGCAGTAATTAACATATCTCGACCCCGGCTGCATCCGATGTTCAGGGTACAACAGGGGTTCCAGACTGGCCGGTTTTTCGAGGATGCCGGATGCATTACGGCAAACCATCGGAAATCACAATAAATGTTCGAGGAAAAGGTGGATTCGAGTTGCTAAAAAGGATTAACCATATGTTCGGCACACAGGACATGACAGTCGGAAGACCAATGTCCAGCCTGCTGAAATTCTCTATTCCCCTGCTTATAGGCAATTTTGCCCAGCAGATGTACAGCACGGTAGACTCAATAATTGTGGGCCGCTATGTAGGTGACAGGGCACTGTCAGCCATTGGCACAACCCTCCCGGTTCTCCGTTTGCTCCTGGTTCTGTTCATGGCGATTTCAACAGGAACGGGAGTCATGGTGGCGCAGTATTTTGGGGCTAAAGACAGGGAAACATTGTCCCGTTCAGTTGGCAATGCAATGACCATGATTTTTGTGTCTTCACTCCTGATCATGGCGATTGGAATACCTTTGGTGGATTCGTTGTTGCGGCTTACCAATACTCCTGCTGAAACCTTCGACGATGCCCGTTCTTACTTGGTCATAATGCTGTGGGGCACGGTGTTCAGCGGGTTTTACAACATCGGGTCAGGTGTATTGCGGGGGCTTGGGAACTCTGTGTATCCCTTAGCGGTGCTTTTGCTTGCCTCTCTTCTTAATGTGGTCTTAGACATCTGGTTCGTTGCAGGTCTGAATATGGAGGTCGGAGGCGTGGCGCTTGCAACGATTATCTCTCAGGCAGTGTCTGCTGTGCTCTGCATCGGGAAACTGATGAGGATGAAGGATCTTGTAGACATAAACCGGTCGAACCTTATTCCGGACATGAACCTTGTAAGCCGTCTGCTCAGGTTAGGGTTGCCTGCAGGCATCACCCAGGCCATCTTTTCCATGTCTGCAGTGTTTGTACAAGCGCTTACCAACAGCATGGGATACCGGGTGGTCACATGTACCACTGCTGTAATGCGTATTGACGGTTTCGCCATGCTGCCCAACTTCACCTTCGGGATGGCTATCTCTACGTTTGTGGGGCAAAACGTAGGCGCAAACAGGATGGATCGCGTAGAACAGGGGACCAAGGATATCCTGAAGATAAGCCTTGCTACATCTCTTGTGCTGGTAGTTTTGTTGCTTGCGTTTGGGAAAAACCTCATCTGCATGTTCACAACCACACAAGAGATCATCACCCTTGGGGTGCGTCAGATCCGGATCCTTTCCGTCGGCTATGTGGCTGTGGCCATATCCCAGGTTTTCGGTGGGATTATGCGGGGCGCAGGCGATACAATGCCGTCCATGTGGATTTCCATGCTCACTACGGTCGGCATCCGCGTACCCCTGGCTTACGCTTGGGCATGGTTCACACGGGGCGAAGCCTATCCTGCAGGTTCGCCTGATGCGATATTCTTCTCGCTGCTCATAAGCTGGATTTCGGGCGCTGTGTTCAACTACTTGTGGTACCGGCACGGGACTTGGCGCGAGAAGTCGCTTATCAGCCGTGAACCTGTTGCGGCGGGAGAGTAAGGGCTGCTAAACGAGTAAGCCGGTAGGCCAGATGATAACCAATAGCCAGCTTGTATGGGATATACGATATGCGATAAGACGGGTATGCGGATATCATAGCCGGTTGCGCTATGTGTGTTTCTTGAAGCAACCAAGCCCCCGGGTGGGTCGCCCGGGGGCTCGCTGTTATGCTAACAGAGAGTCTACCCAACCTATTCCAGCGGAGAGTATTCAATTTTCACCGTAGTTCGGTAGTTGTTGTTCCTCGTCACCGTTACGCTGGTTATCTGGGCGCCGGTTCCGGTGCTGTCGCCATCCTGAGGCAGGCCTATGATCATGCCGGCAGTGAACGGGTTTGCGAAGAAGTAGGCGCTGTTTCCGCCAGGGAATTCATTGGTCTGGAACTGGATTGAGACTGAATATGCTACCCCGGCTTTGAACTTGCCGTCCTCAAGTTCGCCTTCCCAAGTGAACCTGGGATATCCGCCGGCGGCCCAGAACAGCGGCCACTCATCTTTTTCGCTGGGAACGTATACGTTTACCCGTTGCTCGCCTACCTTAGGATGGGTTATGCTGCCCCAGTGGAACTTCTCGATGTACGGCCGTCCCACTGAAATTGTGTAAGAGGCGCTTGCTGCCTGATATACTCCGTCAGACTCAACACGCGCGGTGATTGTGGCAGTACCCCTGTTCCATGGCAGGGAAGCTACACCGTTTTCATCCACAGAGATCAGGTCCGGGTTGGAACTGGTCCAGGTGATAGTTCCCTGGCAGTCGTCGGGTAATCCCTGAAGCGTTGGGGTGTAGGGGAAATCATGGAAGTCCAGCGTTATTTCTTCCTCTGCAAAGCTCAGGGACAAGGGCAGAAGTGCCGGGCCTTCTTTGATGGAATACTTGCGGAGCGTCTCGTTATCCCATGCCAGCACCGTGACAAAATCGCCGTCTTCAAGTACGCCTTGTGTCTTGGCGGGCTTGTTGTTGAAGTCTTTGGCGGTTTCCACGACTGTACCTGCAGCGAACAGCTTCATCTTGGCGAACTTGGCGGGCTTGAGTCCGGAAAGGAATTCCTGGACACCGGTAATGCCGAACTCGATGGCCTTCTCGTTGGGGCTTATTTCATCCTCTTTGATGACGTAATCTGTGGAGTCTACGGTTGCTAAGACCAGATATTCGATGTTGCTGCTTCTGTTTACGATGAACAGTCGGCCTGGGTGGGCATCGTTGTTAGCTACGTAAAGCTTGAAATTCCTGTTGGCGAGCAGTTCTTGGGACAGCGGTATCAGGTCACCCCGGTGATCAGCTATGTTGATGTACTCGTATACTGACGTATTGGCACCGCTGAACACCTCAGGCCCGGTGATGTAACCGATGAAGCCCTGACGGTTGTTGATGGAGCTGTTGGGTGCGGTAATCGGATTGGACTTATATACAAGCATATACCTGTCCGGTTCAACTTCCTTGAGATCGGCGCGAATCCGCTGGATGGGATGTTTTCCGACCCCGGGTACCTTGCCGGGTTTGACCACATATATGGTGTTCCTGCTCCAGCACTTCTCGAATTGATCCACCCTGTAGAACTTTCGGACTTGCTCATTCGTGGGGCTAAACGCGTCGTTTGAAATGAACCATTCCACGCCGTCTTCGTCCACGAAGTACCCTCGCAGCACTATCAAGTGGCCGGAGGTTGAGCCGGTTGCGTTCTCGAGATACAGCGGATCATCAGGATCATTGGAATATGCCACACTGGCACCCACGGCGGCGCCGCTCTTGAGATGCCGTTTGATGCCTTCGATCGTAGAATATTCTACAAATGACCTGTAACCATAAGATCCGGCTGTTGCCATGGCAAACGACCAGCTTCCGAAGTTGTTTGCCCTGTAGTCGTAGCATCCCATGGCCACCTCTTCAGGCAGCAAGCCTAAAGCAATTCCTTCCCTGGCTGATACGCCGTTCAGGAGCATCGTTGTAGTAGTGGGGTTACATATCACTCCACCGATGTTAGGAGACCGGATGGATTGTGAGTACTGGGGCACTTCCACTTCGCAGGTGTAATCAGGGTTGTCGCCCAAGCCATCCTTGAACACCTTGGCGGGTTCGGTCCCGGTGGTCCGGACGGTTCCGTGGAGGTACCAAAGCACCGGCGATTCAGTATCGGGATTATCCCTGTGCAAAGCCACTTTGAGCCTGATCTTGGAAGCTGTGTCGCCTTGGGCGGGATTCCCGCGGACGTAGAACTCGTCCTGGCTGATGTTGACGTAGGGTGAATCATCTGAAGACAGGGAAGCTTGTGATGACCGCTTAATAAACGGGCTCCACTTACCCCAAGTGAGATAGTCGCTCCATTCATCTTGATTGTCCAGCCACACGCTGGCGGTAACCTCTACCCAAGTGCCTTCAGGGGTGTCGGCGTTCCATGACATAACAAGATATTCGAAAGGCTCGATGACGATCTCGGCGGAAGTGTAAACGGCTTCTGTCACGCCTTCACTGAGCATGATTGAGCCGTTGCCTATTGTCTCGCTTACTACCAGTCTGCCGTCGTCAAGATCGCCCAGTTTCCATTCTTCAGGCGAGTCGATCTCAAACTGGTTTCCGAAAGCTTGAATGAACTCTGGTTTACCTTCAACCGGCTCGCCGGCGACAGTTGCGGTGATCCAGTCGCCCAACTTCAGGGTTCCGGGCATTGCATCAAGCACGGAACCGCTGACGTTTATACTTAGGGTTCCGATACCTGCGGCACCTGCGATATTTGCAGGAGCATCCAGGGTCATCTCCTCGATGTACGAATCGCTGTCCAAGGTGAGATGAACCGGGGAGCTGACCTGGGTCTTGCCTTCAACTACTACATTTATGAAGGATACGTTACCTTCACCGACTGATTGGGCAATCAGCAGATCACCTTTGATGCGGACGTTTTCAAGCGTGACATCAGGCGAGGTAACAACCACGCTTGCAGCGAGTTCAGTTACAGTTACCTCTCCGTAAGAACCAGGCTCATTGCAGACTTCGGCAAATAACCTGTCGAGGACGGTAATCACTTCAGCCCTTGTCATGTTTGCTTCGGGCTTGATCGAACCATCGGGGTATCCTGCGAGCAACCCGCGCCCGGCGCACGCCATGACGCTTTGCCGGCTCCATTCCGGAAGCTGGGCGTCGTCGGCGAAGGGTTCTACGCCGGCACTGTACCCCAGGTTAAGCAGGCTGGCGAAAATCACGGCAGCTTCTTGCCTGGTGATGAAGCTTCGGGGCTTGACTGTGTTGTCAGGATAGCCGGCGATATATCCGGCAGTCTTGGCCTTATCCAAGTCCTCCTTGAACCAGTCACCGTCTTCTACATCGAGGAAACCTGCAGGCTCAGCCCGGGTGAATCCGAAGGTTCTGTTAATCAGCGAAGCAAATTCTGCCCGGGTAATGAGCCCGTCAGGTTGTATTGTCCCATCAGGATATCCTTTGAGAATCCCCAGGCCGATCCAACGCTCGATGGCCTGTTCGGCCCAGTGATCCGCTATATCGAGGGAAGATGCTGCAATGGCCGGTGAAAGGGAGAGGATCATGCAAATCACTAACAAAGCAGCCAAAGACCGTAACCTAAGTCTGGGCTTCATTCCGTTGACCTCCTGTACATAGCTTAATCGTTGGCTTATGGGTTTGTCAGGGTCAGGAATCGGTGCTTTGTCTTGTGCTGTGTATTTTGATCGGTCTCGTAAGTCAATCTTGAAAGGATGTGTGGGTTGAAATCCAGGATATGATATTGTGTCCGGGTAAGCTTGGCTGAGCGTGCTGTTTTTTGAGAGTCCACGCTCAGGGGCAAGATGTGGCACTCAGGGCCGGCCTCACCTCCTCATCCAAAGATTCGGCCTGTTGTGCTCGACGACAGAATTTCTATCAGCCGCCACAGCTGCCAACAAATGGCTGCTTCATAAATATTCGACCCATATGGTGATAAGTCCTTCAGGCCCGGCATTGGCCTCAGGTGTTCTGAGAGAAAGGACGATGGGGGCACCATGTGTGTCATTATGCACCGGTCATGCTGGACGCCTGATAAGTATTAACACCTGAGTTAGAGTATTGAAATACGTTCTTAGATAATTAAAGAATGGGATTGACAATTTTCATCCGGTGCAATAGATTGACATCTAAGTCAAATGGTATGACAATTGTGGGTAGAAATGGCTATCGTGGAAATGTCACTTTAGGGTACCGGCTTTAGCAGCATCATCACAATGAACTCACAGATAACAATGTGGCTTGCCGGGCTCAAGGCTCCTGTTGGCCGAAGGCGCGGGTAGGCGGCAATGATTTGGTAGCCAGCAACCAGAAGGGAGGAAATTCCAGAGTGCAG
Source organism: Bacillota bacterium (assembly GCA_012841065.1). Lineage (GTDB taxonomy): Bacteria > Bacillota > Sulfobacillia > Fermentithermobacillales > Fermentithermobacillaceae > DTU015. The sequence goes on along the minus strand of DUVI01000032.1, from coordinate 33,407 downwards.
AACCACATCAAGGATCTCATGACCAGAGCGCTCAAGCATTCGACTGCAGAGTACTGCGAGATCCGGATTGAAGAATCCCAAGAGACTGTGATCCGTCTAAGAGGCAAAGACATAGAACTTGTGGCGCAAACTGTCTCTGCCGGAGGAAACGTCAGGGCGCTGTACCGGGGAGGTTGGGGGTTCGTTTCCTTCAACCGCCTGGATAACCTGGAAAAGAAAGTGGAAGAAGCTTGCGCCCAGGCGAAGATCCTTGGGGAAAGGCTCAACAGAGATATCAAATTGTACCCAGTGGATCCGGTAGAAGACTATGTACGCGGAAACTTCGGAAGAGAAGCTTTTGCAGTGCCTCTCAAAGAGAAAATGGAGCTTCTCCAAGGCTATAACAAACTCATCCTGAACTGCCCCGAGATCACATCATCTGCAATCACTTATTTCGACCAGCATACCCATTGGCACTTTGCCAATTCGGAAGGTACGTACATATACCAGGAGAAGATGGACCTTGGCGGCGGGCTTACTGCCATTGCCACCAAAGACAAACTTACCACCCAGGATTCTGCGAGGTTTGGGTCAAACAACGATTACAATGTGGCCCTTGGGCTGGAAGATGAGGTAAGGGAGGCAGCTGAAGCCGCCAGGCAGATGCTGTATGCGCCTGTTGTCGAGGCAGGACAGTACACGGTCATCCTCGATCCGGATATGTCAGGGCTTTTCGTGCATGAGGCTTTCGGCCACTTGAGCGAAGCTGACGACCTCGATGAAGATGAGAGGATGAAAGAACTCCTCAAGATCGGGACCAGGTACGGTTCAGACGACCTCAACATTTATGACAGCGGCATTGAAGGGCCTAACCGCGGTGAGTGCAAGTATGATGATGAAGGGGTTCCCATGCAGAGGACCTACCTCATCAAGAACGGCGTTATAGCAGGGCACCTGCATTCCAGAGAGAGCGCCGCAAGAATGGGTGAAGATGTCACAGGCAACGCCCGTGCTCTGAACTACAGATTCCCACCTATCGTCAGGATGCGCACAACGTGCATAGGCCCTGGAAAGCATACGTTTGAGGAAATGCTGGAGGGAGTCTCCCTGGGGATTTACGTCCAAGGTGGCTATGGCGGCCAGACCAACGGCGAAATGTTCACTTTCGCACCGTCCAGGGCTTATATGATTCGCAACGGAAGCATAGCCGAGATGGTCCGGGACGTGAACCTGACCGGAAACGTGTTTGATACATTGAGAAACATTGACATGATAGGTAACGACTTTGTGTACAAGAACAGCGGGGGCGGTTGCGGCAAGGGAGCCCAGGGCCCTCTTCCGGTAGCTCAGGGTTCACCCCGCATTCGCATTCGGAATGTGGTTGTCGGAGGTGAGAAGAAATGAAGAGACTGTTAGAAGAAGCGGTTGCCCGGGGAGCTGAAGCCACTTTGGTGACAACCGAGTCCGAGAATACGTCGGTGTCTTTCGAGGCAAACCGGCTGAAGAGAATCGGGAGTACCGAATCATTAAGCTTAAATATGCAGGTAATCAAAGCGGGCAAACTGGGTGTTGCCAGTTCAACCAAGCCAGGGACAGAGATGAAACTGCTTGAAAACGCGTTGGACGTGGCTGAGTTTGGCTCGGAAGTAAATTACAGTTTCCCGGAGCCGGAGCCTCCGGTGGATCCTAAGGTGTACGATCAAGCAGTTGAGGATATAGATGTGGACCGGATGATCTCAATAGGAGAAGAACTTATCCAGTTCATCAAGACCTTCGATCCGGCAATCCAGGGCTCTGCTAACGTAAGCAAGACCATAAGCCGCAAGAGCATATCTAACACCCGCGGGCTGTATGCCCAGTTGGACAAAACCGTGTTCGTAGTGTCTGCCGGATTTAAGTTTGTCGAGGGGCAGAACTTGCTGCAGTCATGGGATTGGAATGCGTCAACCGGCTTGGATTGCGACCTGGAAGGCATGAAAGCAACACTCAAGGCAGACTTTGAAATCGGCCGGAAGAATGTTGAGGTCAGGCCGGGTGTATACGATGTGCTGTTTACTCCTTCCGGTTTCCAAGACCTGGTATCCCCGATTCTGGCTTGCCTCAACGGGCGGGCTGTAATGAGGGAAATCAGCCCTTTCAAGGGTAGGATTGGCGAGCAGATTGTTGCACCTGCTTTTTCCCTTGTGGAAGACGGCACCTTGGACGGCGGGCTTGGAACCCAGCTTTATGACGACCAGGGGGTTGTATGCCGGAGAACGCCCCTCATTGAGAACGGGGTGCTCCGGGAGTACCTGTTGGATCTCGAATCTGCCTACCGGCTGGGAAGGCAGCCCATCGGAACCGGTTCACCCGCAGGAGCCAGCCCGAATAACCTTCTGGTAGTTCCCGGCGAAACGCCGTCGGAAGAGCTCCTGAAAGGGATGAAGAAAGGAATAGTCATAGACCAGACTATGGGTGCATGGGCAGGCAACCCGTACACAGGTACGGTTACCGGTAATATTGCCCTGGGATACCTCGTGGAGGACGGCAAGAAGGTTGGCAGGGTGAAAGACTGCATGTTCTCCTTGAACGTGTTCACCCACCTCAAGTCGAACCTGTTGGCCCTGAGCCGTGACGTCAAGGAACTGGGTGCGTTGATATTACCATACTGTCTGATAGGAGGAGTTTCCATAGCTGGGCGGGATTCGTGAAGTTGGAGGCCAAGTGTGACACTTAATACAGGTTAAGTGAATAACTGAACAACAGAACATCAAGGACGGGGACAGTTCTGATCGTTTGTGCGCTCGGGACTGTCCTATGTTTTTACCGGTTGTCTCCGTTGGTTTTACAACGACTACGGCCAAGCGCGGCTTTCTCGGACGCGAAGCTCCATTTTCGGCCAGTCAATGAGTAGTGCATGGTTAGTCAGCTTCGCATTGTCAGTTCACGGGCGGGACTTCCGCTTTGCTCTTCCGGTGAAGAAGTTGAGTGCGACCAAGGCAACGATAAGGAGAGATGATGCATCGAGTCTCCAGATAAGCAGTAAAGCTACCACTATTGCCATTACGCCGCTTTTGACATCTTCGGATATCTTCAGGAAACCAAGCCCTAAACGGGCAACAATGTACACCCCGAAGACCAGGGCGTTCTGCAAAGTGTCATGTAAATCAGCCCGGCCTGTCGCGTAGAAAACAAGTGCAACTGTGATCGCCGCTGCAACTGTGATCGCCGCACCCAAAACGAACCACTCTCTTTTGCTCATGCCCATGACCGCCTTGGTAACAACCGTCAGGTCAGACAGGTGACTACCAGGGTTGAACCTTCGGGGTGAGGGAAGTTCATGTCAGAACGAATAGACCGGAAGTAGTATCGATGCTCTGGGTCATCAGACTGCCTGCATACAATATTATGGCAGTATTGGCTGATAGTTGCAAGTTCCCGTAGGTCAGCTGGATAGAGCGAATGCGATGTTACCAAGCAAAATGGCCGTGAAGTATAGTAGCATGACAATGGAAACCGATTTGGGATAGGGATGTTCTGGAGCCATGGTCTTGATGGCCATGGGAATCGCACAAAGGCAAACAAGACATATCAGCCAACGTACTCTGGAAAAGCAGACGAGCACAAGCACTGCGTTCATGAATTTGAACGGTTGGTTCTTGACATATTCTCTGATCTTATCTATCACACGTTCGGCCTCCTCGGATAATGAACCCAGAATGGGTGACCGAGGGGCATCTCGGTCACCCGGATAGTCTACTTAATCAATATGCATATCCAGTAACACTGCCGGAGTAGGGGCCAAAACTCTCAGTCCACCATTCAGACATGATTCTGATAGTCAAGTCCCCCTTGTGGATATTCAGAAAAATCAGACCGACCTGAGAAGAGTCTATCATATCATACCTGTCTCGTAAACCCATATTAGCCTAGAATTGCCTATTCGGAGCGATGACAGGCCTTGTTCCCAAGATGTGACTCAGGCTTGCATTAGTTACTTTTTGGTGCGATCTGCCAACCGCTACCGATGCACTTACCCATTCCAAGTGGTGTCCTAAAATGTACCAAGTCCCTTACTGGCAAGAAGAGTTCTGGCTGAAATGATAGAAATGAGCGAAAGGAATTAGCTTTGTTCGAGTCAAGACGCGTGTTTGGAATGGGAAACACTAGCTGTTGGCGGCATTGTTGCTTCACTATCCACTACACAGACAGATTTTCCAACCTGGTCTTGCGCGGCTCTAACTCAATTCTCTCCCCTTTGTTCCCGCGGGCGAACGCGCTCTTCAAAGCTCACTTCCCTGCGATGGGCGGGTTTCAAGGATTAGCAGAAACTGGTTGTTGCCTTTGGCACTTCTGATACAAGTTTCCTTGACTGTCCTTAGACTGTGCAAAATCGATGGTTTCCTGAAAACAAGCGGTGTAAAGTGGCCGATTTGCTACCAGGCGAAAACCCGACTTGGTTTGCGGAATGAGGAACTGGTCAATTCTTGACCGTATGCGATGGCGCCCTATACGTGTTGACAATCTTCTTGAAACGCTATAGCCTGAACATGGAAACGGTTTGCGGGGGAACTCCTCGGAGTTGAGAAAGATAAGACCTGACCCCTTGAACCTGTTGGTTAATACCATCGTAGGGAAGCAAACCAGATACAAACACGATGTTTGACTGGGTGCCTCCCGCGGCGGGGCACCCGTTGAACTTCTAGAGCATCGGTTGCATGGCCAGGTCTCCTTACGGGATCTCTTCCCTCTGGTATTTCAACATCCCCCAACAAGCAAACTGACTGTGAGTCTATATATCAGAACCTGGTTGAGAAGCACCTAGGCGGAAAGGACGTGCAACAATGAAAAAAGCTCTCACCATTGCCGGCTCAGACTGCAGCGGAGGTGCGGGTATACAGGCCGATCTCAAGACTTTTTCAGCCCATGGGGTATTTGGAATGAGCGTAATCGTGTCGGTAGTCGCCGAGAATACCTTCAGGGTGATCGACATTGAGGACGTCAGCCCTCTAATGATAGAAAAGCAGATCGATGCGATTTTTGAAGACATGGGCACTGACGCCGTCAAGGTAGGCATGCTTTCAGGCGCTGAGTGCATGCTGGCTGTGGCGCGCAAACTAAGAGAGTACAAGCCTCAAAACGTGGTAGTTGATCCTGTCATGGTTGCCAAGAACGGCCATCCCCTTATGGACCCAGATTCAGCTGATACGCTGATTCGCGAAATACTTCCCTTGGCAGACGTGCTCACGCCAAACATCCCTGAGGCTGAGAAGATAACCGGAATGGAGATAAACTCTGTAGAAGATATGGAAGCTGCTGCTAAGCGCATCCACGAGCTGGGAGTGAAATACCCTTTGGTCAAAGGTGGCCATGCCATAGGAGATGCTTTGGATGCGTTGTATGACGGCAACCGGATGTGGCATTTCAGCTCGGAACGCATTGACACCAAGAACACTCACGGAACAGGGTGTACCTTTTCCTCTGCCATTGCTGCAAACCTGGCATTAGGCCTCGATTTATACGAAGCAGTGAAGCGGGCTAAAGACTACGTTACCACTGCAATCAAGCATTCACTGGACATAGGAAAAGGCCATGGGCCTACCCATCACTTCTACGACCTGTACCGAAGGGGCTTGGTACGTACAGCCGGTGAATAGGAGTTGGAACCGGCAACTGCCGGGTGTTTTTCACCAGGACAAACATAGGAGGGAGCCTGCTAAGATGACACGTAAACTCACGGATCGGATAATAGGCATGATGGAAGATGTCCGCTCAAGAAAGCCGCTTGTCCACCATATTACCAATTACGTGACCGTCAACGACTGTGCCAACATCGTGCTTGCCATAGGCGCATCGCCCATTATGGCAGACGACATCGATGAAGTGGAAACCATCACATCCATATCGTCGGCATTGGTGATAAACATCGGGACGCTAAACCGCCGGACTATCGAATCCATGGTTGCAGCCGGCAAGAAAGCAAATGAACTGGGTATTCCAGTGGTGCTTGACCCGGTGGGAGCGGGGGCTTCTTCCCTCAGAAACCAGACCACACAGAGGATCCTCGACCAAGTGAAAATCACCGTACTACGTGGCAACATGTCTGAGATCCGGTTTACTGCAGGGTTGGAAGCGGATACTAAAGGCGTAGAGGTGTCCGAGGCCGATCAGAATATTGGCGCTGATGAAGGCAGTAAGGTGGCACAAGACGTCGCCCGCAAGTTCGGTTGTGTGGTTGCCATCACCGGGCCGACCGATATCATTACCGACGGGGATCGCACAATCTACATAGAAAACGGAACCAAACATATGTCCAACATAACCGGAACAGGTTGCATGTGCAGCTCCCTGGTGGGAGCTTTCTGCGGAGTCTTGGACGGCAAGAGCGACGGCCCTCTGGTTGCAGCTGCAGGCGGCGTGCTTGTTACGGGGTTATCAGGTGAGATCGCATACGAAGCCACCAAGCACTTGGGATACGGCAGCTTCCGGACCGGAATCATCGATACGGTAAGCAAACTTGACGCCGACACACTTATCGAAAAGGCAAGGATCTATGGATCGTGAACGATGTCCCTCAGCCAGGCTCTTAGGTTTCCCCGGGCCAAGTAAGGGCGCACCCTTAGCTGAGGGTGGAGGGTAGTTGGGCTGCTGCGTCCTGTTTGTCCCGAGGAGAGGAACATGAGGGAAGGACACGAGGGGAGGAGAGGAGCAAGCACCATGAAATCTAGTGTAGATTACACTTTGTATCTTGTAACGGACAGGGCGCTCATGAGCACACCCACCCTGGAAGAAGGTGTTGAGCAAGCAATCAGGGGTGGGGTGACCCTAGTCCAACTACGGGAAAAGCAAGCATCTTCCCTTGAGTTTTACCAGACTGCCCTCAGGGTGAAGAGCATAACAGATTCATACGATGTGCCGCTCATCATAAACAACCGGGTCGATATTGCCCTTGCAGTAGATGCCGGCGGTGTGCATGTTGGACAGAGTGACTTGCCGGCAGCTTGTGTGCGGGAGATCCTTGGGCCAGATAAGATTCTCGGGGTTTCTGCCTCATCTCTTGAGGAAGCGCTCATAGCGGTGGAGGACGGTGCAGACTATCTTGGTGTAGGTGCTATGTTTGCCACCGGCACGAAGACGGATGCAGATATAACAACTATCGAGGAACTCAAGCGCATAAGGCAGGCAGTACCTGTACCAATCGTGGTGATTGGAGGCATCAACAAGCACACTCTTCCGTGTTTTGCCGGTACGGGCATTGACGGGATAGCGGTGGTTTCAGCTATAATTGCAGCAGCCGACGTTGAAGCGGCCGCGCGGGAACTGAAAGAACTGTTTGAGCAGATGAAGTAGCCGGGCAGGTCGGCGGTTTGTACAACCTGGCGGCTCTTGGTTCTTACGCTGATGATACAGGACAGAAGGTGATATGCCGGTGCTCGATTTTGAAGCAGCGATTTTCGACTTGGACGGAACATTGCTCGATTCAATGGGTGTATGGCACCAAATAGACATTGATTTCCTTGGACGGCGGGGTCTTGACGTGCCGGCTGACTATATTGGAGCGATTTCATCGAAAAGTTTCAGGGAAACCGCTGAATACACGGTTGAGTATTTTGACTTGGATGATACCCCTGAAGATCTGATGAAAGAATGGTTCCAAATGGCAATCGATAGGTACAGCACCGAGGTCCGTCTCAAGCCCAACGCCAAGGAATACTTGTTGTTCCTGAAAGAGCGTGGTATAAAGATTGGGACTGCAACCTCCTTGCCCAGGAGCCTTTCTGATCCTGCCCTTAAGAATAACGGAATCTACCGCTTGTTTGATGCTTTTGCCACGACAGACGAAGCAGGCCGGAGCAAACAGTATCCCGATGTATACTTGCTGGCTGCTCGCAGACTTGGTGTTGAGCCCAGGAATTGCATTGTGTTTGAGGACATTCTGCCTGGAATAAGGGCGATAAGGGCAGCGGGAATGCGTCCCTACGGTGTGTACGACAAGTCGTCAGAGCACCATCAGGCAGAAATCAAAGCGTTGTCAGAAGTGTATATCCGGGATTTCGGTGAGCTCCTTCAGATGCATCAGATGCAATGAAACACCTGAAGCCTATGGCGCAAATAACGGCAGGCAGAGTTAAGCTGGAGCAAACAACTTGGAACTGGTTGATTTCAGACCACCTTTTGAGCCCAATTGGACAATTCCAGACCGGCTCCGGTTTGCCGAGGAGCGCATTGGACAATTCCAAACCGGGTCCTGGCTGGAAGTGGTCAATTTCAAACCAGATGAGGCTCGATATTGGCAAATTTGACACCAATTTGGGCCTTCGAGGAAGGGGAACTGGCTAACTTCTAACCAGCTTCAGGCTTGAAGTGGTAAATTGCTGCAAACTTCACATTATTGAAGCAGGAGTGTAAGGGAGGCTATTGATATGAGAACCGTCAAACTCGAGGAACTGGCCAAGGTGATTAGAAGTAAGAATGGTAACCAAGCTGTTCAACGTGCCCAACGTGCCCAAGGAGAGGCTCAGTGACTTTGTGGAATTCGATCCTGCATGTGCGATTAAGTTTACCCTGTACAGGATCATACCCAGCGGCAGCCCGGGAGATGGAGATGTTTTCGGTTGCCAGCAGTACGCACCGCTTATGGCCGTAGAAATACCCCTCCGGGAGTAGGGTTAGTAATAGGTCACGGCGGAAGCCACTGGTGCTTCCCCCGTGACTAGTGAACGCAAGCCGCTATCCGTCCAATCTTTGCAATAACAAGTAGAATTCTACGTAGTTGACCATGGGTTCCCTGCCGTCCGGATACACCTCACACCGTATGCTGCTGATTACAACCCTGATTCGCAAATGGGGGCTGTTGGCTTCAAACACCATGTCTTCAGGTTCGAAGGTGTCATGTCCTGAGAGAGCATATTTGTGTTGGATGGATCCTATGAGGTCGCTAAACGATGCCTGCCATTCCGCGTTGCCGTCCAGGCTTATGGATATGCGACTGTCTTGCTCGTTGTAGATTGCAACAATGCCGTCTTGAGACAGAGATATGGTTTCCTCATAGTATGGCCTTGTGTAGTCGAACAGGTACTGGAACTCCGTTATGTCCGCACTCCAGTGTTTGGCTTCGTAATAATACCAGTGGACAGTTGGAACGCCGGCGTTCATGTACGGGAAGCCGAATACCGTTTCAAACTGGTCTAATGTGAAGCCTGCCGGCACCAACGTTATATCTGAGAGGTTGTGATATATGTCAAAATACTGTATGATGGCTGCAATTTCCTGACGGTCAGCCTGTGCGACCTGGGCGGATGGTTGAATGGATCCGTCTTGTATCATGCCGTAATGGGCGCAAATTCCCTCAAGCCTGCGGTTTTGGCTCCATTTGGACACAGAGAAACTGCTCCATGGACCTATCACCGATACCAAAGCCACTATTGCCAGTGTAACGGGTATCACGATGCTTCTTCTTGCCTTGGAGAGGTTGAGGTAGAGCATTGTCCCTAGGAGCCATAAACCCAGGACTAGCACATAGTACCTGTTTTCTGTGATCCCGTAATGCTTGATCCTGATTCCTATAGATCCAAACATCATGGCCAGAAGCGGGATTACCGCTTTGGGGAAGTACCCTGAAAAGGTTCTTGCCCATTTATTGGACTGAGTCAGCGGCCAAGTGAAGAGCAGAATTGCTGTGGTTGCTACCGCATACCACAGCACCAGATGGGACACCAACCCCACAGGCCATTCCCGGGTGATCAGTATCTTGGCGAAATACAGGTAAAGAATAAACGTGTATACGGACAAGACAGGTGTTATTATATACTCTATGAGGTTGCTGAGTGGCTTAGGGTAGTCACCGGTTGGGATAACGCTATTGGGTTCGGGTATTCCTGCCATAAACAGAAGCGGGGCTAAGACGCCTCCCATGACGAACCAGGTGTGTAGGTAGATCCGGTGAGACAGTTCCAGCGAAAACAAGTAGTTCGCTGTGGCGGTGATGGCCGCGAGCCCGATAAACAGCACTGCTGCAAATAATACTGATATGACTGCCTGGGTGAACATCTTGACTACATACATCTCCAGGCCGCGGCCGCTTCTCCAATTGGGTATGATGAAAAACAGCAAGAAGAGGAAAAAGCAAACGCCTACATGCCTGCTGACAGCTACAAAGGTGAGCTCTTCGAGCATGACAAAGGTAACCCAAGTGGCTCCGGCTCCCAAGGCCAGGGCAATTGTGTTGCCCATGAGTGCAGAGTCTGACTTCGGGGCTTCGTTGCGGGCTTCCCACAATAATACGGCACACCATGATGCTAATATCCCTGCTACAAGAGCCAGAGACAGCCTACTCAACTCTTCAGTCGTATGCGGGTGCCGTTCCGTGGTGTTAATGATCAATGTGGCGGTGAGGGCTATTGTAAATCCGACAGAAGCCCAAAACCGCCTGAAAGTCGGGCCTGCGGAGGCCACCATTCGTTGGATTAGTGCACTTAGTTCGCCCTTCATTGAAGCCGCCCCCTCACTCAGATTTCCCATCCCTGGCCAAAAGCATCGAAGTCACTTAAGTTAGGACGCTTGGGTCCTTCTCAGAAGCTATTTACCACTTCGTCCACTAGTTCACCTACAAACGCTACCGCTTCCCGGATGGGCTCAGGTTTGGTCATGTCAACTCCTGCCATCATAGACAACTCGAGCGGCTTCTTGGTTCCACCTAATTTGAGTACCTCAATCCATCTTTCAGCTGCCGGGGCACCTTGCTCCTGGATAGCTTTGGCTACCGCAGTGCCAATGGTAAGTCCGGCCGAGTAGGTGTACGGGTACAATCCTCGGTAGTAGTGGGCTTGGCGCATCCAGACCAGCCTGGCGCCGTCGTCTATTTCCACCTCGCCGCCCCAGAATTCTTCCAAAATCTCACCTTGGACCTTGTTAAGCAGGCTAGCCGTTATTGGCTGGCCTTGTTCCGCCTGGGCATACAGGCGGCGCTGTAACTCCCCTTCAATCAGGTGACGCACGAAGTTGTGATGGTAGGTCTTGAGAAGCTCCATGATCAGCCACCTGTGGCGGCGTACGTCGGCATCTTGCGAAAGGATATAGTTGCCTACCAGGATTTCGTTGATGGTTGACGGAGCTTCAATGAAGAACATTGTGGGTACGGTGTTGCTGAAACTCTGAAACCGCTGTGCCAGAACGCCCTGCCCGGCGTGGCCCAGTTCGTGGGCGAGGGTAAGCGCCTCCCTGAGGCTGTTATCCCATCTGATGCAAACATAAGGATGGACTCCGTAAACCGAAGTGCAAAACGCCCCGGTCCTCTTCCCCAGATTGACAGCCCTGTCTACCCACCGGTTTTCCAAGGCGTCCTTCATTATCTCAGTGTACTCGGGCCCGAGCACCGAAAGGGCGTTGATTATGATGTCCGATGCTTCTTCCCAGGTAGTCTCAGGCTTGTACTCAGGATCCAGGGGGGCTTCTATATCGCAATACAGCATCTTATCCAGGCCGAGCACTTTCTTCCTCAGCCTGGCGTACCTTCGCATGTGGGGAGCCAGCTCTGTCAAGATGATGTCGTGGAGGTTGTTGTATATGTCGATAGTGACTTCCTGCCGGTGTAAGAGCATGTGTATGGCTGATTCGTATCCCCTAAGTTTTGCCAAGGCCACGTTTTTCTTAACTTCGGTGCCCCAGGTCGCCGCGTAGGTATTCTGGTAAGCTTTCATCACCCTGGTGGTTTCAGCGTATGCATTGCGCCTCAGCACGATGTCGGCGGCTTCTTCGTGATCGCCGAAGGTCATAGGATGCAATTTGCCTTTGCTGTCAGGTACAGGGTTACAAGACAGGTCTGCAGTCCTGGATCTTTCGTAGATCATGCCAGGTGCGTCCAGCACTTCGCCCAGGGCTGCCAAAGCTGCTTCAGTGTCCGGGTGAAGCTGGTAAGGTTTTTGCTCAATCACTTTTTCTATGGTGATGCGGAAAGGTTCCAGCCCTGGTTCTTCTGCCAAATATTTCTCAAGGGTTCCGTCCGGCAAGCTCAACGCTTCCGATGTAACGAAAGAGGTTTCAGCGCGGATTTGGGTGGCCAGGGACATTGTCCGGGCGGCCATTGCCTGGTACTCAGGATTGGTGCCGTCGCCGGCCAGGTGCAGCGATGCATAAGACATGACCGTTACAAGCCGCTTCATCAGAGCTTCTAAGGCTTCACAACATGCCAACAGAATCTGTGCGTTTTCCCCGAGCTTGCCTTTGAACTTGGTGACCGAGCCAAGCATTGCTGTTACTTCGTTGAACTCTGCTTCCCATGCTTGTTTGGTTGGGAAAATGTCGGCGAGGTTCCACGTTTGGTCTTCAGGCACCTCGGAGCGCTTGAGGAGTCTGACCATACTAACCCTCCTGTTAACCGGTATTCTGGATCTGGTTTATCCCAGAGAACCCGGTGAATATTTCCAGGTACGTATGGTCAAACCCTTCAGCTTCATTCCAGATCTGACGTATAATTCGGGCACTGGATTTATTGGGAGGAAGGTCCAGTACAATTGCGGGCCGCTTTGTACCAGCGCCTCCATTGAAAGGAATTGCATGTAAGGTGGCGAACACATACATTCAGACCTTGGAGGGGGTGGTCGGAGTGCCGTCGTTTATCCATACAGCAGACCTTCACCTTGGACGTCCGTTCCGGAGGTTAGGCACTCTGGGTAAACAGATAAGAAAAGCCCAGTTCCAAACGCTTAAGAACATTATGGATACAGTCAGGCAGACCCGTTGTGATTTCCTGGTGGTCGCAGGAGATTTGTTTGACAGCAATGCAGTTTCCCTCAAGATGGTACAAGATGTGCTGGGCTGCTTTGCTTCACTGGCACCTCTTCCTGTGTATATACAGCCGGGTAACCACGATGTGTTCGACTCTGGATCTATATACCGCACCATAGTGCATTCAGGCATGTTGCCGTCTAACGTCACGGTGTTTGCGGAAGAGGCGGCAGAATTCCGGCCCACGCCTGATGTGGCGCTGTTTGCCGCTGCCAGTACAACCAAAAGGGGAGGCGACCGCCCCCTGAAGCGCCTGTTGCCCCTGGCGTCACAAAGCGATGCCAAGTATAAGGTGGCCGTCATTCACGGTTCGGTGGATGTGCCCGGTTTGTCAATAGACCCCAATGAGCCTCTTGTGGGTCTCGACGATATTGAGTCGGGTCCTTTCCACTATGTAGCTATGGGACACTGGCACAGCAGACAGACATGGTCCCAGGGCAGCACCCAAGCCATCTACCCGGGGACACCCGAAACCTTGGAGTTCGGTGAATCGCCTTCTCCCGGAACTGTGACGCTTGTTTCCCTGGGAGACACGGTGCATATTGAACAGAAGGCCGTGGGTGTTTTCAAATGGGTGAAACTGAGTTTGGATGTAAGCCTCATGTCCGGTGCTGACGCCATCGTCCAGAGGGCCAAGCAAGAAGCCGGTGGCAATACACTTTTGCGGTTGGAACTTACGGGGAACCTTGCCGGCGGGGACATATGGGCTGATGATTTGAACGCATCTCACCTTGAGGAAGCTATATCTCCACACTTCTTCCATGTGGAAATTGACGCAAGCCGCGTAGCTGTCCATGAGCCTGACCCGGGTGAGTTTCCTCTCAACTCTGTGGGGCGGGCGTTTTGCGAAATCATGGCTGAGAAAATTGCCCATGCCCAGGATGCGGCTGAGACAGAAATACTGCAGGAGGCACTCAGGCGCGGAGTACTGTATCTTTCGGGGAAAGCGGGGATAAGGCCATGAGCCTGGCACATATGCACGGTGTGTCTTCTGACAAAGGGTTTGTACGGATCAAGCGAATAAGAATGGTAGGGTTCAGATCCTTCCAAGACTATACACTTGAGCTTCCTTCCGGGTTGGTGTTTGTTTGCGGCCCTAATGAATCAGGCAAGACTGGGATAATGAAAGCCGTGCAGCTTGGTCTTTTCACCGATGCAGGTACTACCCGGCAAGATGTCCGCCGGCTGGCCAGATGGGGAAACGGCCAAGGTTTCAGGATTGAACTGACGTTAGACACTCAGGACGGGCAGTGGGAAATCGTCAGGGACTTTGAAACAGGGACCAACATCCTAACCAAACCTGACGGAACGCGCGAGCGTGACAAACATAAAATCTCAGAGATTGTTGCCCGGCTCCTGGGGTTTCCGCAACAGGGCGCAGAACCTGCATATACAGCCAGTCTGTGCGTGCTTCAAGATGAACTGGCATCAGGGCCCGGAGATCTCCAGAAGCTCATAGAGGTACGCATTCTAGGTGCAGGCGTGGATGTTGTCAAACTGGCCAATGAAGCCCAAAGGAGAATCAGTGAACTTAAGGCAGGACAGAGGGGAGGCACCCGCCAGGGTGAACTCACCCTTGCCCGTATGCGCGTCCATGAACTGGAAGACAGGCTGAGGGACGTGACAACTGAGGTGCAGAAAGCGCAAGATGCCAGGACTACGTTGTTAAGCGTCACTCAACAGATAGACGAACTCCGGGGTCAAATCGCAGTGCTAGAACAAATGCAGGCAAGCGCCAAGGCTTATGCTAAGGCGAAGAGTGACTATGAGCGTGAAAAAGGGGAGTTTGAGGTTGTCAACGATCTGAAACACAAGCGGGAACTCCTAATGAAGAGGTTGGAGGAACTGGAACCTGAGGTAAACCGCCTGACTCAAATCAAGGCGGAACTAGACTCGGAAATCCTCAGGAAACGCCGGTTACAACAAATTGAACGCGATGTTGGCTTGGCCAAGAGTGAGGTGGCCCGGCTTTCTGACCTGAGGGATAAGGCGGTGGATCTGATAGGCCAGGCGGAGGAGGCTGAAGCGGATATTAAGGGTCTTGCGCTTATAGATCCTGAAAAGGTCAAAGAAGCAGTGAAACTATACCAGTCCCTGGCCCATCACGTTCAATCCTTGGACCAAGCCCGGAGTGATTATGAGGAGTTCCAGGAACAGCTTGCCGGGTTTGAGCGAGAGCTGAAACTTAAGTCAGAGCATGAATCGCGGCTGTCCCGGATACTTCAAACCACAGAACAGGCAGAAAAGCTGGATTCGGTGTCCGGCCAAGCAAAGCATCTCGAGCAGGCAATCAGGCAATATGAGGCTATAAGGGCCAGACTTTCGGTGCTGGTGCCGGTGTCCGGCGAGCACGTCAAACAGGCGGTGGCACTGGCTTACGAGATTGATGCAATGAACCAGATGCCCGCAGGACTGGATGTTGAGATCATCCCAGCTCCCGGAGTCCGCGCCAATCTCAGCCTTGACGGGGGCCCTTTTGAAAAGGTTGAACCTGGACATGCAAGGTTTTCGGCGGTCAAGCGGGCGGAAGTGGTGGTTCCCGGCACTGTTGACATTAAGGTCAGCACAACTGATTCAGAACAGTACTTCGTCAAGCTAAGGGAATCCCAGGATAAGCTCGGCCAGATACTCGGGCGTTACGGCGTAGCAACTCCTGATGAACTGTCGCAAGCATTTGACGAATACCGGAACCTTGAAAATCAACTTGAGGTCGCTTCCCAGCGGTTGCACGGTCAGGTCTCCGCAGCGGACCTGGACGTAAGTAAGGAAGACCTGAGCACTGCAGCTAAGAGGATAGCAGCACAGCTTCGCATGCAAGCACAAGCAGCTGAGCAAGCCGTAATAGCCGGGTTGGCAGCTCTGGACATGGACCTTGACAAGCTTAAGGGTTTGCATGGGGACGCCGATGAACGGGAACTTCAAGCCGTAAGACGGGAAGTCCGGGATCTGGAACGGGACATCTCCGGACTGAAAGCCAAGATTGATGTCCTGAAAACCGGGGAGAAGCAAGAGACCATTGAGTCCATCAGGGACTCCATCGATTCCATAGTAAGACAAGCCGGCTGCACGTCTCTGAACGATATGGTTGCCAAGGCTGAACAAATTGAAACCCTCCAAGCAAGGGCTAAAGATATGCGGTCAAGGGCACAGGATTTGTTGGGGAATAAGAGTGTAAGCCTGCTGGACGCTGAGGTTTCATCCTTTAGCCAAAGCGTCTTGAGTATGGAGAAAGAGCAGCAGGACCTCCTCGCAGCGGGCCCGGTCCCGGAAGATTTGGAAGAACGATTGGAAAGCATAGAACATGAACTCAAGGCAAAGCAAAGTGAACGGGACCAGATTGAGGGGCAGATAAAGGGCATAAATGAAGCTAAGTTGGAGCATAGGGAGTCCCGGATTATTGTGGGCCTGGCGCTTGCGAAGAGGGAAATGGACGAAAACGTGCATTACAGGATGTCTGCTGAAGAGATGGTCAAGGCAGAAATCGAATTAGCCGGGAAGAGACAGCTGCTTGAGCAGCTTGGTGAGCGGAAAAGCTTAGCCGAAGCTGCACTCAACCTGGTAACCAGGGGAGCTGAAGATATCGCCGCTGTGGCTGAAGAACTGGATTACGCGAAGAAGCAATTGGAACACATTGAGCGGGAGATCCGGATCCTTGAGATACTGAGGGATGCTTTCCCTGAGGCGCGTACCCGGGCTGTTTCCGGCATGCTGGACCTCCTGTCAGACGCTTCGTCTAAGTACATCCAGCGGATGACCAACGGCAAGTATACCAGGATGGAGATATCCGAGGACTTCGGCCCGCTGCTTCATTCCGAGTCACGGGGCAAACCCATAGACGGAGCCCAGGAAAAGGAGTTACTGTCATCGGGAACGGCGGACCAGGTGCTTTTTGCAGTGCGGCTGGGGGTGGCCGATCTCTTGTCTCAGGGTAAATGCCCGCCCATGATCATGGATGACCCGTTCATTCATTTTGACGCAGCCCGCAGGCAGGCGGCTATTGAGATCCTCAAAGAGGTATCCGGCTGGTTTCAGGTGATTGTGCTTACTTGCCACGACTACCGTGAGATCCCGGAAGACCAAAAGGTGAGGCTACCTGTAGTTGATGAATAGTCCTAGACAGAAGGGAGGAAGTATGCCATCACGGTGCTCAAGCGCGATTGAGTCATAGGTGATGAGCCTTGGCGCGGAGCCATGAAGTCATTTGTTGTCGAACCACAGCCGCCTGGATACTTGTCGTTAAGCGGCAGCCAGTGGGAAGAAAAGACTGAAAAGAGCCGGGAACTAATGTCGCAGTGTGTTTTGTGCGGAAGACGATGCAAGGCACAGCGAGCACCGGTTGAGCTCAGGTCATCCGAATCAAGAGCTGAGGGCGAACAGGCCGGGTGCTCCCGGGATCATGCTACCGGTGTTTGCAGGACAGGGGATAGAGCTAAGGTCTCAAGTTTCGGCCCCCATTTCGGCGAAGAACCACCCCTGGTTGGCAGGCGCGGTTCAGGCACGATTTTCTTCGCCGGCTGTAACCTCAAGTGTATCTACTGCCAGAACTATGATATTGCCCACCTGGACCGGGGCTGGGAAATCACCGATGAGGAATTGAGTCGCATCATGTTGAGGCTGCAGGAACTGGGCTGCCACAATATCAACCTGGTATCGCCGACCCATGTGGTTCCTAATATTCTTGCTGCTGTGAGGTTAGCTGCAGTCAAGGGGCTTAAGGTTCCCATAGTCTACAACACCGGAGGGTATGATTCCCTGGAAACCCTGGAGATTCTCGACGGGGTAGTGGATATATACATGCCCGACATGAAATATGGGGAGCCTGGGCCGGCTGAAGAGTTTTCCATGGCGCCCGACTACCCTGAAGTAAACTTCAGAGCCGTTAAGGAGATGCACAGGCAGGTTGGAGACTTGGTGACGGATAAGCACGGAGTGGCGGTCCGGGGGCTTCTGGTGAGGCACTTGGTCTTGCCCGGAGATATGGCAGGAACGGAAAAGGTCATGGAGTTTATCGCTGCACACATCTCCAAGGATACATATGTGAACATAATGGATCAGTACTGGCCGTGCTATAAAGCCAGGCGTCATCCTGTGATTGGCAGGAGGATTTCAGGCAGGGAATACCGCGATGCACTTGATATTGCACGGCGGGCTGGGTTGACCAGGGTGCAGGTGCTGTAATCGCCACGCTCCGGCGTGAAATCCTGCCCCAGCCCTACCGGTTCTCAAATGATGACCTATTGGCTCCACCTGATTCCGCCGTGCTTGTGTTGCCCGCCATTACCGGCTTTGTGTATCAGGCAGTTCATCCGCTCCGCTTTGCTCTACCTCTTGGTGTGGCGCAGTATCTTCCGTAGATTCTTCTACATCTGCCGCAGCGTCGCCGGTTTGAGTGCATGTACTGCCTGTTTCAGCCGTATCACCCGTGGCTCTGTCCTGCTCGTCTTGAGAAGCAGGCCTTTTGGACAAACCTGGGGAGAGCACAAACGCACCGGCCAGGGCAACCGGTATTGCGCCCAAACCCGATTGCAAGATGAAGGGGCGGAGCTGATCCATCGCCTCCTTGGCAAACGCCTTCAGCGGGCCTACGATCATCAGAGCGCCTGAAATACCACCGTCTGATTGCCACGGAACTGAGACTGCCATTTGATCTTGTCCTGCTGCCGGCAGGTCAAATGAGTTAGTCTCTCCCGTCGTGATTGTGGCCTTGAGCAACTCCGACTCAATCATCTGTCCTGTCAAGGGCCCTTCGGTTGATGAATCTACAACTACGGTGCCGGCAGAATCTGTGATAAGCACACGCATCCCTGTGTTGTAGTAAATCCAGAAAGCCACTTCCCGGCAAGTGTCGCTGTCTTCGGGGGGTACATCCAGTTCAACCACTGCGCCGCCCACTTGCTCAGCGCTGGCTTTAACCTGTTCAACCGCAACATTGAGGAAATGGTTCTGGATCAGCCGCGTTTCAACCGCTACCATGGATATGATCACTATAAGACTCAGCGCCACCAGCATTGCCATTGCTCTTACTCTGGAAACCATAATGGAATCACTTCCTTTGTAATGTGTCTGTTGCTCCGAGCTTTTCTGCGACGTCCGGCGCAATACTAATCTCCATTATCTCATTTATGTCAACCCCAAGGTAGCTGTGGTTGCACAATCCGGACTTGAACCTACATCTGTTACACAGGAACCCATACCAGCATCAAGGGCCTTACGGAAATATCCTTTTTGAAAGGCCGGACAATATACGGCTCGAAAACTTCATTCAACGGATTGAGCTTTTCAGCCAATCCAGCGGTCTCCTTGTGCAACTCGGCTTCCAGGGCCTGCAAACGTTCCCGATATCTTTCTGCCGTTTGCTCGCGGCGGGCGGTCTCCTCTTGATGCCGGGAATACCTTGTTGCACTCCTTGCGGTGGTGGTAGCCCTGCCTATGGTTGACTGGCTGATCTTCTTGTTGCCAAGAAGCGCAGTCAGGAGCGTGGCTCCCATGGAGATAGCCGTCTGCATTTGTTGCTGTTTGGCCTGAAGTCTCTGCCGCTCTACCGCGTCCTCTGCCGTCCTGAGTTTGGCCTCAGCCGCTTCAATCTTGGCCGCGTACTTCCTGCGCAGGGCATCCAGGGCTTCGTCTCGTTTCTCACGCAATTGCTTATCCAGACGGAGCCGGAACTCGCGTTCAGATTCACCCGGCAGGGAGTATGCCTTAAGTGTAGGGCTCATGAGTAGTTCCAGCCGCTTTGTCCTGTACAACCAATCGGCAAACTCCTTGCCCCATGCAGTGTAGTTCTTGGAAACTCCGGCCGCAGCCGGGACGGACGCGAAAGGTATTCCAATTGCCGGCGAGGTCTCAAGATCGGAAAGGGTAATATCCAAGGTTATTGCTTCATCCCAGTCAACGCCCGGACCGTCGTCTGAGAAGGGTGCAGCCACAAGATATGTCTCGGTTGCGTCTGTGTTGCTCTTGGTATCCCTGAAGACCACTTGTGCGCTGCCAAGGATCATGGGTTTATACACAAACCGCCGGTACTTCATTGTCTCTTTGATAGGGAAGAAGCATTGCTTTATGTCAGGGGGGAGCACCGGGATGTCACCGGTTGCCGGGGCCACAGTGCCGAAGCGTGGCGCAGCGTATCCGGCAGGAGTATGTTCCGGCGCCGGCTTCTCAGAAGATTTGGCCAGGTAAGCGATTTGATCCCGGGTAAGCGGCCCCCTCAGGTATGACATCACCCACCTGGTTTCAAAAACCGTTGGTCCGTCGTCGTGAACATTGTTCATCACAAACACCCGCTTGCCCAGGCCAGAGAGGATTCTGTCCATTTCACGCCTGTCGAACCCTATTCCCTGGGAGCCGGCCACCCCTTCCAGCCCGTCGAGTACCCGCATTTTGTCCCGCTCGGTTTGAAGCCGGCCTACGAACCAGGTTCCCGCGTTGGACAGTCCTTTGTAGTCAAGGTCTACCGGGTTCTGGGTGGTAAGCAGCACGCCCAGGCCGAACGCCCGTGCCTGTTTGAGCAGTGTCAACAGGGGTGCTTTGGAAGGGGGATTGGCAACAGGCGGGAAGTACCCGGCAATCTCGTCCATGTAAAGTATCGCCCGCAAGCTGGTTGTACCAGGCTGAACCCTGGTCCAGCTCAGCACCTCGTTGAGCAACAACGCCACACAAAACATCCTTTCGGCATCGCTCAGGTGGGCTATCGAGAATATAGAAATCCTGGGCTTCCCGGCAGAGGTGTAGAGGATGTTATCTATGTCCAATGGTTCTCCCTGCATCCATGGGACGAATCCCGGTGAAGCAAGCAGGTTATTGAACCGCATCGCCAGCTTGAAACGGTCTGCCGCAGGGAAGATGGACTCCAAACTCATCACGCCTATCCGGTCAAAGGGCGGTTCGCTGATCTGTTGTATGAGCGTAGGCAAATCCAGGTCGATCCCCTGCCGCCACGCGGTGAACAATATGTTAGATACCAGTATGTGTTCCCGGCTCTGGACAGGGTCGGCGTCAAGCCCGATAAGCCCAAGCAGGCTGGTTGTAGTCCCGGTAACCCTTTCTGAGAGCAGTTCCGTATCTTCCACTATTTGCTTTGAAGGGGCTGAAAACGATTTGAGTATGGAGACCGGGACCCCGGCAGTGCTTCCCGGGGTATATATTGTGAACTCGGCAGAGTCTCTTAGGCGCCTTATGCGCCTGCCGTCCTGTCCCCATGCGGCCAGGCCGTCTCTCCAGAGATTGGCTTGGGCTGCTGCGTATTCGTCAGGCGGAAGGTTATTCCTCCGTGCGTCATCTTCGTTTATCCATGGCCGGAAGTCTCCGGGCCGGAGATCGGGGAAAGTGAGCAGCAGGTTAGACATGTCCCCTTTGGGGTCGATGATTATCGCCGGGATGCCGTCTATTGCCGCCTCTTCCAGAAGGGCAATGCATAACCCTGTCTTGCCGCTTCCTGTCATGCCCACGCATACCCCGTGGGTAACCAAGTCTTTAGAATCGTACAACACGAGTCCGCTCTGGGGTTTTCCGGCGGCTAAGTCGTAAGGCCTGCCCAGGTAGAATACCCCCAGTTTCTCGTAATCGTATGCGGTCATGAAAAATCGCTCCTCGTACTCTCGGTTTGAAGCATTTGCTTCGCCGGTGACGGCCGCTATCCCTTTGTCCCGGGATTTTTCGTGTCACGAAGGAAGGAGCTGGCAGAGCGCTTGGAGAATGGACAGTCAGGGCAATGTTGGGGAAAATACATCAACAGGGGAAAATCGGTAAAGAGGTGACTGTTGCGTATGAAGGACCTGTTAAGGCGTGCTCTCAAGCTTGCAGATGTGGATTACTGCGAGATCCGGTTTGAAGAGAGCGAGCTGCTCAGCATCAGCTATCAGGGCAAGACCCTGGATACGATTACAAGGGACACTCCTTACGGAGGGAACGTCAGGGCTCTGCATAAAGGTGGGTGGGGTTTCGCATGCTTCAACAACCTGGATGAACTTGACAATGCGGTGAAGTCTGCGGTTAAGCAGGCCAAACTTGCAGGTGGCAGGCTGGGTGGGGAAAGCAAACTTGCCCAGGCGCCTGTAATCGAAGACGAGTACGTTCCTGAGTACACTTTGGACCCACGGGGCGTCAGCCTTAGCGAAAAAGTCAGGATTCTAGACAGTTACCTGGACTTCATTCTTGGATATGATGAGGCAATAACCGCAGCTCAGATTGTCTACAATGAAAGAATCAGCACAATCTATTTTACCAACAGCGAGGGAACATACATCAAACAGGAAAGACTGGACATAGGCTCGAACTTGGGCGCCACGGCACGGAGGGGAATGACCACTGTCTCTAAGCGGGTTGGCCGGGGCAGCTCCATAGGGTTTGACTGTATGCTGGATGCCTACGACGACCTCAGGGAAGCGTGCAGTCTGGCAGTAGAATTGCTTGATGCCCCCCAGGTCAAGGCCGGCGTATATCCTGTAGTGTGCGATCCTGCACTGGCCGGGCTGTTTGTGCACGAAGCGTTCGGCCATCTCAGCGAAGCTGATAATGCGTACAAGGACTCGAACTTGGCAAGAGCCATGACTTTGGGCCGCGTGGTGGGCAGGGATATCCTTACTATCTACGATACCGGCGAGTATCCAAAGAATCGCGGCTACCTCAAGTACGACGATGAAGGCGTTCCCACCAGGCGTACCTACCTTGTAAAAGACGGGGTATTAGTAGGGCGCCTGCATTCACGGGAGACTGCCGGTATAATGGGAGAGGAGCTCACAGGCAGCGCCCGTGCACTCAACTACACCTTCCCGCCTTTGGTGCGGATGAGAAACACTTGCATCGCTCCGGGCGAAGCTACGTTTGAGGATATGATAAAGCACATCAAACTTGGCCTCTACGCGGTTGGATCCGGAGGTGGGCAGACCAACGGCGAGATGTTTAACTTCATGGCCGGCCACGGTTACATGATTCGCGACGGCAAACTGGCGGAGCTTGTCAAAGACGTCAAACTAATGGGCAACGTGTTCACCACGCTCAAGAACATAGACATGATCGGCAGGAACCTTGACGCACGGGATGGTGCAGGCGGCTGCGGCAAGGGAGGGCAAATGCCTCTTCCTACAAGCGGCTTGTGCCCGTCAATAAGGATTCAAAACGTGATTGTGGGAGGTGCCAAGTGATGGCTGGGGTATTCCACAACCTTCCTGAAAGCGCTCAAGCAGAACTCCACCGCAGGCTAACGCGCTCCTGGGGTGTTACGTTCCAGAACAGCATGTTTGAGGGTACCAGTGAGAGCAATCTTGACTCGAAAACTGTGAGGGTGATCAAGTCGGGAAAACTAAGTACTGCTACGGGAAGCAGGCCGGACTCTGAGGCTGAACTGCTTAAGAGTGCCCTTGAACTCTCCGGCTACGGCACCGGTGTTGACTACGAGTTTCCCGGCCTGGCTGAGTATGAGGACATAGAACTGGCGAATCCTGAAGTTACGAAGCTGGATTTCCCGGAAATGATAGAAATCGGCGACGATCTCATGCAGTCCATCCTGAAGATCGACCCCAACATAAGCGCCTCGGCATCTGTAAGGACGCAGGTAGTGGAGGTAAGCTTGGATAACAGCAATGGGTTTTCCGGGAAATACAAGAAGACGGTAGTCAGTGCAGGGCTTGGGGCCAAATACATCCAGGGGGATGATTTCCTCAGGTTTGGCGAGTTCAGGTCTTCCTGGGCAAATGACATTGACTATGAAGGCCTCAAGCAAGACGTGATCCGCCTGTTTGAGTGGTCTAAGCAGACAGTGGGCATGACAGCCGGGACTTATCCTGTGATCTTTGCCCCTGGTGAAGTTGGGCACCTCACACGCCCGTTTATCGCTTCTCTCAACGGCAAAGCAGTCACCCGGGGCATATCTCCCCTTGAGGATAAGATAGGCGAGCAACTGCTTGATCCCAGGGTTACTTTGGTTGACGATGGGACATTGCCTAGGGAAGTGTCAAGCGCACCTTTCGATCGCGAAGGCGTCCCCACTCAAAGCAATGTACTCATAGATCAGGGAGTGCCCAAAAGCATCTTGACTGACCTTGAAACGGCGAGACAATTGGGCACCAAGTCTACGGGTAACGGAAGCGGCCAGGGGCCCATGCCCCATAGGGTAATCTTGCTGCCCGGAGAACAGTCATTGGAACAACTGATTGCCGGTATTGACCTAGGGGTGATCATTTTCGGCACAATGGGCGCCTGGACAGGCAACCCGTTCAGCGGCAACGTGTCAGGCACCATTTCCCTTGGCCTGAAAATTGCAAAAGGCGAGATAGTAGGCAGGGTAAAGAACTGCATGTTTTCGATGAATTCATTCAAACACTTCAAAGATCACCTCATTGGCTTCAGTCAAGAAACAAAAGCCACACGCGACGCCACCTATCCTTATGTCGCTTTGGATGACGTTGTAATCACAACAGGGTAAGGCCCGGAAGATTGAAGCGGGCTTGCCCCACAGAGGTGGACTGTGATATCGGTTGGCGGGCCAACCTGGCTGGTACAGGTTCCAGGTTGGCCTGCATGTTATATGTCCCTTCTTCTTAACTCCGGTTAGGAATTCTTGCTGTCTACCACATCTTTCATGCTGTAAAGCTTGGCGGGTTTGTCCAGCAAGAACCTTGCAGCCTCAAGTGCGCCGTATCCGAAGATGTCCCTTGACAATGCGGTGTGCCTTATCTCTACTATTTCCCCTTGTCCCGCGAAAATCGTATCATGTTCTCCCACAATCGAGCCCCCGCGCACGGCGTGGATACCGATCTGGTTTGCCTGCCTCTTGCTGCTTTCATCCTCTCCGTACCTTCCGTATATATATCCCATCTTGTTATCCAGGGCCTCGTTTATGGCATTGGCGATCATTATAGCGGTTCCGCTTGGAGCATCAATTTTCTGGTTATGGTGCTTTTCAACGATTTCGATGTCAAACGCGTCTCCTAACACCTGTGCTGCCTGTGCCACCAGCGCAAGTACGAGATTTATGCCCAAAGACATGTTTGCAGACATGAGCACCGGTATTTCTTGGGCTGCATCCGAAATCTTCTGCCGCTGCTCACCGGAAATGCCGGAAGTACATATCACCAGCGGTGTTTGCCTCCTTACGCCGAAATCCAGCAAAGCATCAACGGAACCAGGGTGAGAGAAGTCGATCGCAACGTCCGGCCTAAGATCCGATGGAACTTCGCTAAGTGAACTAAATACAGGGTAGGTGTTTTGGAATCTGTCGGGATTAAGGTCGACCCCACAGACAATCTCGGTTTGGGCGTCATCTGACTGGTCAACCAACCTTGTTATTACACGCCCCATTCTTCCGTTGCATCCGTGTAGCAATATTTTCACAATGCTCCACCTCCGGTGAGTATGTATTCCGTGGTAATGGTTTCAATGACGATTCCGTCTCAGTATACTACACATCCATGTGCTACGCAGGGTTTCCTGTCTCCCGGCAAACAAGAGCCAGCCGTCCGGTTCATGGGTACAAACCCTTATGTCTCATTCCGGCAGGCTGGCTCAACATCGAGCCTGGTATAGGTTATTTGCCCGATACAGTAATCCCGGACACTTGCACCCACGGCAGGATAGAAAACCCGTAGTCTATCCTTTCCCTGGATATCGCTTTTATGTTCTTGAGCATTTCCGCGAAGTTGCCTGCTACCATAGACTCGCTTATGGGATACTTGATCTCGCCGTTTTCAATGAGATAGCTGTTCTTTGCCACTCCTGAGAAATCACCGTTGTCGCTGGGATAACCACCTGAGAACCTGGCAAGCAGGATCCCTTTTTCCACAGACTTAATCATGTCATCAAGCTGGGTGTCGCCCGGGTCAACCACAAATGCCCCGCCCGTGTTGACTGCCCTGTCAAAGCCTGTTTTCCTCGAACCGTACAGGCTGAGCAGGTAAGTCTTGAGCACACCGGACTCAATGATGGTGCTGTTCTCGGCGGCGTACCCGTCTGAAGTCACGAAGTACCCGTCGCATATTTCGTCTGATACAGGCCGGGAGTGCAAGGTGAACATCGGGCTGGCGATCTGCAGGCCCAGCTTGCCTTTATAGATGCTGGTGCCTGATATCATGGGCCCGTCGCTCAGAGCTCTTGTAATGAAGAACAGGATATCGCCCATGCAATCGGGAGTGATGATCACGTCACCCACGAACTTGCCCTCCAATGGCCTGGTGACGATTTGCTCCACGGATTGTCTAAGCAGGATATCCAGGGAACCGCATTCGAGCAAGTGCTTTTCAAGCTCCCTGAGGGAGAAACCTGTATAGTTGAAGGACGACACCTTGTCTTCGTCTTTGGATGAGAATAGAAAACTGCAGTTGTACACGCCCTTGTTTGTGACAAAATCCACGTCATTTGAGTTAACAAAGCAGCTTCTGGATCGGGTGAAATCAACGATCACTTGCATAAGTACCAGCTTGGGGTACCTATCCCTCACTTGATGGATCAGCTGCTTCATGCTGGAGTACATCTTGTCCAGGTCAGGTGAGTCGCTTCCCGAAGAAAACTCAGCAGGAGGCTGGGTCTCGGCGATATCAAACGCTTCATCGGGGGCAGATGCAGTTGCTATGGCAAGCACTTCGCCGGCCGCCTTGTCTATAGACTCTTCGTCTGACTTGTTGATGTTGGTCGAGCCCCTCCGGTTAGCTTTTATCGCAGTCAGCCTTATATTGGTGTCAAACGTGGTCCTCAACAAGGAGAATTCGCCCAGTTCCACGTTCATTTCATGCTTATCAACAAAAGTGGCAACGCATTGCGCTTTGTCTGCACCGGCCTTTAGCAGCGCATTCAGTCCGTGTTTTGCAACCTGTCTCAGATTGGCCAATTTACCTACCTCCTATGTTGATCTTGCACTTGATGGCCGGTCCGCCCATCCCTACAGGTATGCCCTGTTTCTTGCCGCACATCCCGGAATTGTGCCACTTCATGTCTGGAGAAGCCATGGTCACGGTTTGGAGCATGTCAAAAGCCACACCTGAAATAGTGGTGTCCTTGATAGCCTTGCCGATCTTGCCGTTTTTGATCTCGTAGCCCAGAGTAATCCCGAACATGAATTCGCTGGTTACATCAGCTTGGCCGTCGCTTGGCTGGATCAAGTAGTACCCGTCGTCGATTGACGCTATCATGTCCTCCAGTTTGTCAGTCCCAGGCAGGATTGCCGTGTTCCTCATGCGTATGAGGGGTTCATCTGAGAACTGGTAAGCCCGGGCGTTGCCGGTGGGCTCTACGCTGAAATACCTGGCGCTTTCCTTGTTGTGCATATACCCCTTGAGGATGCCGTCTTCAATAAGCACCGCATCTTTGGCTTCAGTGCCCTCATCATCAACGTACACAGGTACCGGACATACTTGCCCGTTGTAGGAGTGGGCGAAGTCTACCAAGGTCACAAGAGGGCTGGCTACTTGCCGGCCGATTTTGCCCTGGGCTACTGACCCACTGATCACCATGTCCGCTTCTGTGGTATGGCCTATAGCTTCATGTGCTAGGATACCCGCAAGTTCGGCGGCGAGCACACACGTCTTGAGGCCGGCGTCTGCGAATACCCCTTCGCTCTTTTTCATCAGGTGATGATACTGCTCTTCGATTTCGTTGAACAGATCTTCCGGTGAAGTGAACAAGTCTTCAAAGTGTCCTAGTCCGCCATATGGCCTGGCAAATTCCACAGGTTCGCCGTCCTTGATGAACGACAGCGCTATGCCAACGGTGGTCCTGGGCACCAGTGAATGGGAGTAGGACCCGTCTGACGTGATAAGTGTCTTTTCCATGTCCAGGCAGCTAAGTGACACAGTCCTGCTGGCCAGGTCTGGGTACTTGCGGGCTATATGGTCATCAAGTTGTCTTATGAACTCAACCAGTTCCCTTTGCCCCAGGCGTGGTTTCTTAGTGGAAAAATCGTTTTCGCTCTTGACGGGCGACTTGGGTAGCGGGCCTTTTCCCTTTAGTTCCTTTGAGTCGAGGAATACTGCATTTTCCGTTGCCGCCTGTATTACTGCTTTGGCCGCGGCTTCACTGATTTCGGGATTAGATGCGAATCCCCACGAACCGTTCTTGTAGACCCTTGCTGATATCCCGCTGGTTGCCGAACGAGAGTTAACTGTATTGTTTCCTTTGACGAAAACAATACTTACGACCCTGTTTTCTTGAGCTCTTAGTTCAGAGTAGCCTGAAAACAGCTTCGTGTAGTCATACAGGTTCAAATTGTACAAACATACCCCTCCTTGAGTATATATAATATGCTCTAAACAAATTGATTGGCGTTTGTACTAGCACATAGCCAGAACGTGACAGGAAGTTGTTAGGGATTCTTCTACGCATTGGGTTAAGTTACCTTCAAACCACTCCCTGCAGGGCCACAAAAACTGAGTTGCGTACCTAGGTCAATGCTTTGCTTGCAAACTGGGCAGACGATAACTTGCCTTTGATTAAGGGAGCCGCCGGTGGTATGTTAAGTTTAGCCAGAGTGTTGCCTGTTCAGTCAAAATGGGCGGGAGGGGGTCAACTCAGTTGGAGACACCGGTATCCAAGCAAACCGTTTTTAGCGGTCGCATATTGTCTGTCAGAGTAGATACTGTGTTGACAGGGGAGGGTAAGCAGACTACAAGGGAGATTATTGAAAGGCCGGATACTGTATCCGTTGTAGCTATAGATGAGAACCACAACATCCTTCTTGTTAGGCAATACAGATACGCAACCGGCAAGTACACTGTGGAAATACCTGCAGGAGTGATTGATCCTGGGGAAACCCCTGAGCAAGCAGCCAGGCGGGAACTCAGGGAAGAGACGGGATATGACTGTGATGTACTCATTCCCATGCATACTTACTGGCCTGCTATAGGCTATTCCACCGAGAAGATGACCATATTTCTGGCACGACAACTCAGGCCTGCACCTCTTGAGGGCGATGAAGAGCGCATAGAACTCCTGCGGCTGCCATTTGATGATGTTTATGAAATGATCAGCGGCGGCAAGCCCATTTTTGAAGACGCCAAGAGCACCCTGGGGGTAATTCTGGCGGCGTCATACGCGACTCAAAATCTTGCAGGGCGGCAATGACCTGCTTATCGGGCTTATGAATGACAAAACCCCGGGGATTGCTCCCCGGGGACGTTGGCGCTACCCGGCGGACCTTCCGCTGGGATTAGAGGCGCCGAGCAGCACGTGTCTACTACTCACCCGGCACCACCTCCTTTCCTGTAGGTTATATTCTATGCCAGAAGTCCATGTTCCTTTCCCTGAGGGTGGTCGTGGAAACGATTTGCCCCATGAAACGGGGTATTGTTTGTTCATGTATGGGCCTTTTCCAGGAGAACCCCAGAGTTACCTCGCCCTGTGAATTGCCTGTGGATAATTTTCCATGAGTGTATGAATCCAGCCCTGTATCGACTGAGAAGTTTAGGTAGATCCAACCACGGGCGACTGGGAGCACTTGTTTTTGCAAGGTAAAAGCCCAGCGTAGGCGCTATTTGCGCGATTGGGCTTGCAGCCTGCGGCAAGTGCGGCTGCTGTGGACATGGTGTGAACAATATGTGAGTATCGTGTTGAAGGGCTGTGGATAAGTTGTGGACAACGCCTTCATACGCGGTGAGTAGTGTGCTTGCAGTAAGCATGGGGCTGGAGTATCCTCAACATAAGAATACTGATTGAACTACAGTACAGAGGTTGCCATACTTACGCAGTAACGAGGTGGTCTCTTGAAGGTAAACTTGGATCTCCACATTCATTCAAGTTTTTCGCCTGATTCGCGAGTAACCCCAGGTGAGATCATCAGGTTGGCGAAGCAAAGGGGATTGGACGGTGTGGCGATCGCCGATCATAATACCGTTCAAGGTGGCCTGGCTGCGCTTGAGATCAATGCCGATCCTGATTTCATCGTCATACCCGGGGCCGAGTATTCAACGGAGTATGGCCACGTGGTGGGGTTGTTTCTTTCTGAGGAAATCGACGTACAAGGCCGGAAGCCCAAGGGCTATACACTTAGTCCCACGCTTCCGTTAGGCGAAGTTGTCCAAGCTATACACGCCCAGGGCGGCATTGCAGTGCTTGCGCATCCCTTTCAGTCCAGGCTGTCTCTTCCGGCCCATGTATTTGAGGGGCCTGTTAAAGTCGACGCTATTGAAGGGTTCAACTCCCGGGCCGGCACCCGGACCAACCCGGACGCAAACGCCCATGCCGCACAGTGCGCAAAGGAGTATGACATTCCTGCCCTTGGCGGCAGCGATGCTCACTTGCCTTGGGAGATAGGGAGGGCTTATACCCGGATAGATTTGAGGGGAGTTTCAAAAGAAGACGTCTGCCTCAGGGAATGCCATAGTCTGGTCAGGGCAGCGATCTTGGAAGGCCGGGTTGAGTATTTTGGCAGGGAGACCCAGCGGGCGGTAGTTCCCCTCACTGAAATTGTCAAAGCCCGCAAGCGGAAGACGTACTGCCGGATGCCCTACCTCGTGCTGAAACTCATACTGGCGTCGCTGGGGCCTGTAGGGCTTTGGCTTGAGAACGCCTTGGGTGAACAGGGTAATGCGAAGAAGCCCAAAACCAAGGCTGAATAGCACACCGGTGGTGTACCATTCAGCCAAGCACAGGGGTTGTTGAAGCGCCTGGTGTACCACACAGGCCTTGGTCTCATGTAATCAACATTTTGGACGCTCAAACCAGTTTTTGCCTTATTGCCTTATCAGTTCTTCTAGACGATTGCTATATTATTCCACACAGTAGTTCAAAAGTCCTCCTTGCAATGCGTTTCAGTTTCCTCTTGATTTTCTCAAACTGCTCAAAATTCTCTTAACGCGTTCACGTTCAGGCAAAACTTCTCCTGATTCAGGATCAACAGTCACGCAGGCTCCATTGACCATGGCAGTGCGGATCCTGCCGCATGCTGCGGGATTTCCCATTAGGTGAGGTGCATCAAGTAACCCTGTTTTGATGGCGTAGGACAGTACTCTCGGATTTGTGAGCGCCTTGGCCGCGTCGTCAAGGATTGACGGCCGCTTGGATGGCAGTTGAGACGCGGGAACTGAAGCCCCATCGTCCAGCTCAGCCGGTTGGCGCAGTTCTGGCACGATTTCTGCCAACTCTGCGATTCCCCTTAGCAGGATCTTAGCTTCTTCTATAAGCAGGTTTTTTCTCTCCTGAACTTCCCCGGACAAAGTCATATCAGGCATTCCTTCGAGGCAGTTCCTGATTGCCCCTTGGACGATCTTGCAGCTTTCTATTATGTCTCCGGGAGTCGCAGCGTGGTCTCCTTCGCAAAAACCCACAACGTGCACTATGTGGGGTTTGAGGTTCATGCTTATCAAGGTCGAAGCTGCCAAGTGCCCTTTTGCCATGTCCTGGTCAGCCGGGAAACTGGCAAGCCCGGCTCTCACCTGGCGCCATACCCTGAAATCTCCGTCAGCCAAGGACTCAATCAGTTCCAGCTTGGCCAGCATCTTGCCTAGATCCATAGCTGCTGTGGTTGCCGGAGGTGTGTTAAACATGTATTGAGCCACGTAATCCTTGACGCCTAAGTACTTCGCGTTAAGCGCACCCAAATATGCAGCGGCCACTGCTACAACGTCAGGTGCATCCCGGAGGCTCCAGTGATGGGCTTCGTTGACTTCAACCGGGACCCCTTTACCGGCGTGCCATGCAATCGCCGCCTGGGCTTCTGCCATAGATTGTTCCACTTCCCGGGGGCCCCGCCTGTCGAGTACGTTGTACCAGCAAAGGGGGATAGCAGTCCACGCGTTGTTTATGGTATTTAGCAGCATCTCTCCAAACCGGATCACATCTCTGGTGCCGCTGTAGCATCGCATGAGTGGGTAATTACCGCGACGGGACGCTGCGTACAACAACTCGAAGTCACCGGGGCTCCTGACAGGCACTCCTCCTGCGCCTGCCTGGTCGGTGTCCATGTTTTCGGGGTGGAAGAAATTTTCCTGGGCGTTCTGGTCAGGCCCGATGGAAATCACGTCAAGCACCTGTGCATCTGCGATCTCCTCAATACCCGCTCTGGTTGCTTCTACCGACGGCAACCCGAAATGATGTCGGAGGAGGGGGTAGGGGGCTTTCCACTGAATTCTGTCAACCAGGTTATCGGGAAATCTTGTCTCACCGGATGAGGTTGCTTCCCCTTTGAGGTATCCCACTATTTCGCTTATATCTTCGATCCCTGAAAATGCCCTTTCAAAAAGGCCTGACGCCTTGGCCACTTCGGCAATAGGGGGAGTGCCGCCAAACACCAGCTTAGGGGCCGGGTGAGGCCCTGCTTGAGCCAGAGCTTGCTTGAGCCGCTCTAGCAGCCGCCCGGCTGCGCTTGGATCAAGACGGTACCCTATGGCAAGCACGTCGGGCCGGTTAGCTTCTGCCCAATCAGCGATCTCTTCGGGGGATTTGGCAGCTCCGATGAACACTGTCCGGTATCCCGTTGATTCGGCGAGTTTAAGGAAATTGAGTATGCCCGCCACGTGCACGCAATCTCCGATCGACACTCCGGCGATTAGCTTATCCTTGTTGGATTTAGTCATTGACTATCTCCCCCTAATACCAGCTTAGCGATGGCCTCCACATCCATTCCGGAAATCCCCATGGTTTCAGCACACCTGCCCTCTGCCCGGTAGTCAACACCGTGAAGGGCATTTGCAAGAGATATAGTGGATTCGATCACAGGCACTTCCACACCGGCTAGTTTGGCAAGCGACGCCAAGGGGACCAGGCCAAATGGAACGTCTTCAAAGATGTACCTGTGATTTAGGCTGCTAGGTGCGGCAATTCCTGCATACCCGGGATTCTGACGCACGGCTTCGTATAACGATTTTGCTTTAACCCCGTAAGTGTGATACATCCACTCCAAAGTTGAGCGTGTCCGCACACCGAAAGCTTCGGCTATGGCAATTCTTTCCCTGTCCAGCGCGTCCAATGCTCTCGCTACTGACGGCGTAATCCCGTCCCTGTAATGTTCATACGTCAGCTTATCCTCTATCCTTCCGGCGTTTAGGATAACGGGCAAGGGGTGGAACACAGCACCGATATTATCAAAACTTGTAAACAGCACGCTTTCTGCCGGAATGAACTGAGGATATGCTTTTCTCAGCACGCGCAGGGTTTCCATGGTTCTGGTTGCCGGAAGAGCTGCTACCGGCACCCTGTGCTTGATGCCGTAGATGTGAGCTACGCCTTGTGCTGTGGTCCTGGCTGCATATATAAATGTGCTCGCTTCGACAATGGTTACATCACAATTGCAGTTGTTTTCGAGCAGTGCTTGCCTGAATTCAAGGGCACCGCCGGTCCGGCCGGGATTCAGCACTATGATTTGCCCGTCTGACAGATGAGGAGCCATTTGAGCGGCCACTTCCCTGTGGGCTGATGCCGGTACAGTGACCATAATCAAAGCGGCTCCACGTACCGCTTCGCCAATGTGTGAAGTCATTAGATTTGGCTTTGCAAACCCGGTGACCTGGCCCTCTAAGACGATTCCCCCAATTTTGTTGAGGAAGTTTATCTTGTTTCCGGATCTGTTCCATAGATTAACCCCGAAACCTCTAAGTGCGAGGAAACCTGCCATGGCTTGACCGCCGTTGCCTGCGCCAAGTACTGCAATTGTTGAATCCGGAAGTAATTCCGGAAACATGATCCGTTCAGCCATAGTTCACCTCCTCCTTCTTAATATTTCCTGTATGCCCGGTTGCGATGTC